>NZ_ASSI01000034.1:0-31858 GCF_000466765.1 Burkholderia sp. AU4i
GTCGGTCGCCGGGCTATGGTCGGCGAAAGGATCAGCCAAGACAAGAAGCAATCAGGAAGTCGTTGAATTGATTGAAAATTATTTCGGGGGCAGACCGCAAGCCATTGTCGGATCTAGATCGAGCAACACCGGTAAAACGCAACGAAATCAAGAGGAGGCCATGTCCCAGTGCCCCACCCGCAGGGGGCATTCGGCAAGCACACCGCCGAGCTCACGATACACGCGATCGATCTCCGTCCACAAATGGTCCGCACCGCCCGAACGAAGCGTCAATCCAGGCCGTGGCAGTCGCTTGTGTTCCCTGACATCGTGTCCGGTGATGCGAAGCAGCTGGGCAAGAGCATTCTCACGAGCACCCATATCGGTCGCTTCCTCGAAATTAAATTGAAAGTGCCCGATTTCCCAGTATCCGGCGCATCGCATTGGACCGGCGTCCTTTCGGCTGCGAGAGCTTTTCCGCAGCGTCGGCCCGGGCCTTATACAGGTCTCGCTGCTTGCTGAGATCCTGACGTAGCGCATCAACTGGGGGCATGGACAAGGTAAGCGCGAATTCCTATCATAAGCCTTGTAGTTATGAACTCCGCCTTGCTTATTACTATTTTGCGCAGTAACGCCAGATTTTTATTGCGCTAATCTAAGCGGCCCTCTGCGATCCGGACGATCCGCAATGGCTACCCTCGAACGTACCGCGTACCCGCGCTTTCCCGAGGTTCTGGCACCCCGGGAACTGCAAGCCTGTTACACCCCACTGCCCGACGAGCTCGAATGGGCGCGCCGCTCAACACGCGGTGAGCGACCTCGACTGGGCCTGCTGGTGCTGCTGAAGGTCTTTCAGCAACTGCACTATTTCCCGCCGGCCGACACCATTCCGGCCGCCGTTGTCGAGCATATTCGGGCAGCCGCGGATATCGGCGACTCCGTACAGTTCGGCTACGACACAGAGACCTCCCCAACGCTGTTCCGGCATTACGCGGCGGTTCGCACCTACCTGGACGTGAAGCCGTATTACGGCACCGACGCCAACGCGATCGCGACACGGGCGGCGCACACGGCGTCGCTGACGATGGACCAACCGGTCGACATCATCAACGCGACGATCGACGAACTCATCGCGCGCGATATCGAACTGCCGGCGTTCTCGACGCTCGATCGGCTGACCGAACAGATTCACGCGCGGGCGCAGTCCCGGCTCTTCAAGCGCGTCACGCGACGCCTGACCGATGAGCAGAAACTCGCGCTCGACCGGTTGCTCGCGCGTGATCTGTCAAGCCGGCAGACTGCCTACAACCGGATCAAGCGTCACGCGAAACGCCCATCGCGCCAGCATCTGGACCTGCTGATTGAGCAGGTCTCCTGGCTCGACGAGCTCGGCGATTTCTCACTGGCCGTCGCCGGGATTCCAGCCTCAAAGTTGCGCTCGCTCGCCAATCAGGCGATGGCGCTCGACGCGTCGGCGCTCAGGAACGACACTTCGCCCGAGAAGCGCTACACGCTGATCGTCGCGCTGCTCAACCGTATGCGCGTGCGCGCCCGCGACGATCTCGCCGACATGTTCGTCCGGCGCATGGGCGCGATCCACAAGCGCGCGAGCGACGAACTGGACGCCATTCAGCGAAAACAGCGTGATCAGGTCGAGGATCTCGTCGGCTTGCTGGACGGTGTGGTCGACATTCTCGCCGATGAATCCGACGAGACGGCCATCGCCCGAGCGGTCAGGAAGCTGCTTGCGCCGAAAGGCGATCTCGAGCCGTTGCGCGAGAGTTGTGCGGCGATCCGCGCGTTCAGCGGCCGCAACTATCTGCCGCTGCTCTGGAAGCACTTCAAGGCCCACCGTTCGGTCATGATGCGTGTCGCCCGTACGCTCGAATGGGATTCGACCAGCCCGGTCCGCACGCTGCTCGATGCGCTCGACGTCGTGCTGGAAAACGAGTCGCGGCATCGCGAGTGGATCGATGCTGATGTTGACCTGGGCTTTGCGGCGCCACGGTGGCGCAAGCTCGCACGTCGCACCCACGGCGACGGATTGCCGACCAATCGACGGTATCTCGAACTCTGCGTGTTCTCGTACATGGCCGAAGAGCTACGGGTCGGCGATCTGTGCGTGTCCGGCTCCGACGCCTACGCCGACTATCGCGATCACCTCCTGCCATGGCGGCAATGCGAGCAGCAGTTGCCAGACTATTGCGACAAGCTCGGCATGCCCACGACCAGCAGTGACTTCGTGTGCCACCTGCGTCAATGGCTGACCGACGCTTCCCACAAGCTCGACGACGAATTGCCGCGCAAGCGCGAGCACGTCGTGATCGATCGTCACGGCGAACCTATCCTGCGCAAAACCGTCGCGAAAGAGATCCCGGCGAGCGCGATCGCATTGCAGGAGCGGCTGAACGCCCGCCTGCCGACGCGAAACATGCTGGACATCCTCGCGAACATCGAACACTGGACGCATTTCACGCGGCACTTCGGGCCGCTGTCCGGGAGCGATCCCCAGATTCGCAAGGCGGCCGAGCGCTACCTGCTCACGATTTTCGCGATGGGCTGCAATCTCGGCCCGACCCAGGCGGCCCGCCATCTCGACTCGGATGTCACCGCGCACATGCTGTCGTTCGTCAACCGTCGGCACGTGAGCCTGGACAAGCTCGAGACTGCACAGCGCGAGCTGATCGAACTGTACCTGCGGCTGGACCTGCCAAAACACTGGGGCGATGGCAAGACGGTGGCGGCCGACGGCACGCAGTACGACTTCTACGACAACAACCTGCTGGCCGGCTATCACTTCCGCTACCGAAAAATGGGCGCGGTCGCGTACCGGCACGTTGCCGACAACTATATCGCGGTGTTCCAGCACTTCATTCCGCCGGGCGTCTGGGAGGCGATCTATGTGATCGAGGGCCTGCTGAAAGCGGGCCTGTCGATCAAGGCCGATACGGTCCATGCCGACACGCAGGGGCAGTCGGCCGCCGTTTTTGCGTTCACGTACCTGCTCGGCATCAACCTGATGCCGCGGATTCGCAACTGGAAGGATCTCGTCCTGTACCGCCCAGACAGCAAGGCCAAATACAAGCACGTCGACAAGCTGTTCAAGGCGACCATCGACTGGGTGCTGATCGAGCAGCACTGGCAGGAGCTGATGCAGGTCGCGCTGTCGATTCAGGCAGGCACGATCTCGTCGCCGCTGCTGCTGCGCCGGCTCGGCTCCGAAAGCCGCAAGAACCGGCTGTACCTGGCCGCGCGCGAGCTCGGCAACGTTGTTCGCACGGTGTTTCTGCTCGAGTGGATCGGCAGCCTCGAATTGCGGCAGGAGGTCACCGCGAACACGAACAAGATCGAGTCTTACAACGGCTTCTCCAAATGGCTGTCGTTCGGCGGTGACGTGATCGCCGAGAACGAGCCGGAGGAACAGCAGAAACGGCTACGCTACAATGACCTGGTCGCATCGGCCGTGATCTTGCAGAACACGGTGGACATGATGCAGGCGCTGCGCGAGATGGCGGCTAACAGCGAGAAAGTGCGCGCCGAAGACATCGAGTTTCTGAGCCCGTACCCGACCCACAACATCCGCCGCTTCGGCCACTATAAACTGCACCTGGACCGTCGGCCGGAAGCCTGGATCAAGGATCCGCTGTTCGGCCATGCTGCCCGTACCTATGCACCCCGACCATGACTGCACGCCCGGCCATCACGACGACCTATTTCGGCGATATCGACACCGCCGCGCTCGAGCGGCTCGAATCGAGCTACGATACCACCCGCCTGCTGGCCGCCGTCGATATTGTCGATCGCATACGCATCCAGCTTCATGATCCCGAGGGGCTACGCGACGATCTGCTTGAGATCCACAGCATGGCGCACTCAGTATTGAATGGCGCACCGTCGGTTCCGTCGCGCCGCGAAGGTACCTTGCCCGAGCAGGTGCTGGGCGCGCTTGATCTGATTGACGAATTTGTGATGGAACTCACGCGGGTGAGGACGATGCTCGAACCGCTCGAAGCGCTGCACCCGGACGACGGGTTTGGCGAGGGTTGAAGGCGCCCGCCCACCGATCGAGACAGTATGTGGTGGCCCGATCATTGTCAGTCATAGTTGACACGGTCGAAAAGTGTCAGCCATAGTTGACACATGATCGAACTCATCAAGACCGCCGTATTCGAACGCTGGTTGACCGACCTTCGCGACATTCGAGTGCGAGCACGCATCGAAGCCCGCATCCGCCGACTGAGTTGCATAATGAAATCAGCTACTTCCTGATTGGTCTCCTCCGCACCCCGCAGTCGCCATTGGCGTTCGCATTGCAAGCTGCCCGTCTGGTTCAGATCGTGGTCCGACAAAAAGTAGTGCAATTATCCACCGCGATCGCGCCAGGCTGCAGGCTATAATTTCCGCCATGAAACTGCTCCGGACCGTCATCCTGTTGCTGCTCTGCGCGGTGCTGCCCATCAGTGGGCTGGCAGCCAGTGGCTTGACCGGTGAATGTCCGATGCAGCAAACCATGTCCATGGATGCGGACGCCAGCGTATCCGCTGACATGCCGGGCTGCGATTCGATGAAGCCCGCATCCGTCGACAAGGCCAAGGTCAAGGGCATGTTTTGCAAAGTAACCGCCCAATGCCAGTTCGGCAGCCTCTATCACCCGGCCGCCAGGGCTGAAATCGGCCGCCCGGCTGCGGTCGGCACGCCTGTCATCTTCCATTACACCCAGTCTCTTCCGGTCCGTGACCCGAACGGGTTATGGCGACCGCCGCGTCTCGTCTAATCCCTCGCTGACAGGTTCACCGCAGTTGCGGTGAGGTTCGTCGTATGCCGGACGCGGAATCCCTATGGGATTTCGCCTTTGGGGTTAGAACATGCCATTCATTTTCGGCACGCCGCTGCGCCGGCGTGTACCTTGGCGCGTGCACACGCTTTTTGCCGCGCTTCTCGTCGCGGGCGTCGTTCACGCCCAGCAGGCGCCTTTCACGCTGGACGCCGCGCTACAGTCGGCGACCGATCGCTCTGCATCGATGCAGGCCGCGCAGTCGTCCGTCCGCGCCAGCTCCGAGGCGGCCGTCAAGGCCGGACAACTGCCGGACCCGATGCTCAAGGCCGGCATCGATAACCTGCCGGTCAACGGTCCGCAACGCTTCACCATCGGCCAGGACTTCATGACGATGCGCCGCATCGGCATCGAACAGGAGTGGGTATCTGGCGAGAAGCGGCAGCTGCGTTCCGCGTTGGCCGATGAGGTGGTCGGGCGCGAGCGCGCCGACTATCTGGTGCAACTCGCCAACGTTCGCCAGCAAACTTCCACAGCCTGGCTGAACGCCGTGTATGCGAAACAGGCGCTGGCGCTGCAGCAGGCGCTCCGCGACCACATGCACCACGAGCTGGAGGCGACGAAGGCGTCGTATCGCGGCGCCAAGGCAAGCACCGCCGACGTGGTACAGGCGCAGGTGATGCTCGCGCAGACTCAGGACCAGGTGCTCAAGGCGCAACAGACTTATCAGACCGCGCTTATTGGGTTGTCACGCTGGACGGCCGTTCCCGTCTCCGATGTGACCGGTGAACCGCCGGCGCCCGAGTCGTTCGTGTCGTCGCTCCCACCTGACGAACTGCGTCTGTCGCAGCCGACGCTCGTCGCCGCCGCGGATGACATCGCGGTCGCTGATGCCGATACGGCAGTCGCCGACAGTGCGTATTTCGGCGAGCGTGATCAGCGATTTCGGTTGAACGTGATCAGTGGTTCCGATTGATGGTGATCGGTCGTTTCGGTCGAAGGTGATCACTTATCACCGGTTTCCGAAACGAGCGATCATCTTGCCGAAGCGGGTGATCACGTTCCCGGAATGAGTGATCAGCGAACCGAAACAGCTGATCACGCGACCGAAACGGGATAGCCGTTCCGGCTCGGCGGTGGTGTTGCGCATGTGATCAACGACGGGCGTTAGCCTTGATCCTTTTTAGGGGACAGGTTGATGCCGGCACATCGGATGAGCATGCGCAAACTGAAGGAAGTACTGCGGCTGAAGTGGGCGTGCGGCCTGTCGCACCGCCAGATCAGCCGCGCGATCGGCATCAGCGTCGGCGCCATCTCGGCATACGCCGCCCGCGCGAGCGCGGCGGGCCTCGACTGGGCTACCGTCGAACCGCTCGCCGACGACGAGCTCGAGATCAGGTTGGACCTGCCGGAGGAAACCGCGGTCCCGACCCGCCGGGTCGAACCGGATTACGCGGCGATGCACCGCGACCTGCGCCGCAAGGGCGTGACGCTGCAACTGCTCTGGGAGGAGTACGTCGAGGCTCACCCAGGCCAACGCACCTATCGCTATACGCAGTTCTGCCAGCGGTACAAGGACTGGGCTGCGGCGCTGAAGCGCTCGATGCGCCAGCAACACCGCGCCGGCGAGAAGCTGTTCGCCGACTTCGCCGGGCAAACTGTGCCGATCCTCGGTCGCGACGGCGGCATCGCGTTCAAGGCTCACGTGTTCGTGGCCGTCCTCGGCGCCTCGAACTACACCTATGCATGTGCGACGCGTTCGGAGGCCATGCCCGACTGGATCGGCAGCCTGATCGACGCGTTGGAATTCTACGGCGGTGTCCCCGAGCTGCTGGTGCCCGACAACCCCAAGGCATTGATCGCCAAGGCGGACCGGTACGAACCGGTGCTGGGCAACACCACGCAGGACTTCGTGAACCACTACGCGACCGCCATGTTGCCGGCGCGGCCGCGCAAGCCGCAGGACAAGGCGAAGGTCGAGGTCGGCGTGCAGATCGTCGAGCGCTGGATCCTCGCACGGCTGCGCAACCACCGCTTCTACAGCCTGGCCGAGCTGAACAAGGCGATCGGCAAGCTGATCACCGACCTGAACCGGCGTCCGTTCAAGAAGCTCGACGGCAACCGCCGCGAATGGTTCGAGCGGCTAGACCGCCCGGCGCTGCGCCCGTTGCCGACACGCCGATACGAGATCGCGACCTTCGTGAAGTGCCGCGTCAACATCGACTACCACGTCGAAGTCGATCACCACTATTACAGCGTCCCGCACAGCCTCGTGCGCCAGGAAGTCTATGCCCGCGTGACGCGCCACGGCGTCGAGATCTTGCACCGCGGCAAGCGCGTTGCCGCCCACGCCCGCAGCCGACTCCGGAACAAGCATACGACGTTGCCTGAGCATATGCCGGCGGCGCACCGCGCCCACATGGAATGGACGCCAGGCCGGTTGTTGAACTGGGGCGCCTCGGTCGGTCCCGGTGCCGAGGCGATCGTCAAACATCTGTTGACCAACCGGCCCCATCCCGAGATGGGGTACCGTGCCTGTCTCGGACTGCTGTCGCTCTCGCGCAAGTACGGCAAGGAACGGCTGGAAGCCGCCTGCCAGCGGGCGCTCGTGATCGGCTCACCGACCCGCCGCTCCGTGCTGTCGATCCTCGAATCCGGCCTGGACCGACAGCCGATGCTCCCGATTCCGCCCGCCGAATGGCATTCGCCCGATCACGAGAACGTGCGCGGGCCCGAGTATTACCACTGACCCAAGGAGGTCGCAATGTTGATGCAGCAAACCTTAACCCAGCTCAAGTCCCTGAAGCTCGACGGCATGGCCCGCGCGTTCGAGGAACAAACGGCGTTGACCGCCAGCACCAGCCTGTCGTTCGAAGAGCGCTTCGGCATGGTCGTCGAGCGCGAGCTCGCCTGGCGCGATACCCGGCGGCTCGAACGGCTGCTGAAGTCTGCGAAACTCAAGAATCCCCAGGCCTGCATTGAGGACATCGAATACCGGCAGAGCCGCGGCATCGACAAGAGCGTCGTCGCCGCACTTGCCGGTTGCGACTGGATCCGTAACGCGCAGAACCTCATCCTGACGGGGCCGACCGGCGCAGGCAAGACGTGGATTGCGTGCGCGTTCGGTCAGCAGGCCTGCCGACAAGGCTTCTCCGTGATGTACGTCCGCGTTGCCCGGCTGTTCGAGGAATTGAAGATCGCTCACGGCGACGGCAGCTTCACGCGGCGGCTCGCGCAGCTCGCCAAGATGGACGTCCTGCTGCTCGACGACTGGGGGCTGCAGGATCTCGATCAGGGTGCCCGAAACGATCTGCTCGAAGTGCTCGACGATCGCGTTGGCACGCGCTCCACGATCATTACCAGCCAACTGCCATTGGAACACTGGCACGCTTGGCTTCAGGACCCGACGCTCGCCGACGCGATCCTCGACCGGCTCGTCCATCAGGCCCACAAGCTGCCGTTGAAGGGCGAGTCGATGCGAAAGACCAACGCCAAGCAGTCCTCCGCATCCTGATCGTGATCACCTTCGCTATAATCCATTGACCGCGCAACACCACCTTCCAAACTGATCACGTTCGCCGAAACGCCTGATCACCATCACCGAAATCCGCACCGACAGCGAGCGCAGCCCGAACTGGACATGGGAGGTCGCGTACCAGCAACGCGGCGGTGCGTACTCGAATATGGTGTCCGTCGGCGTCACCATTCCATTGCCGTTGAACCGGAAAAACAACCAGGACCGCGACGTCGCCGAGAAAGCCGAACTCGCCACGAAGGCGCGGCTGATGTACGAAGACGCGCTGCGACAGGTGCAAGCCGACATCCGCGCACAATCCGCGACCCTGGCGAGCGGGCGCGAGCGCATCGCCAATCTGAGCCAGTCGTTGCTGCCCGCCGCGGACCAGCGCGTGCAACTCGCGAATGCTGCCTATCGCGCTGGTAGCGGCTCGCTCGCGGACACGTTCGCTGCCCGCCGTGCCCAACTGGAAGCGCAGTTGCAGGTGCTCGACCTCAAACGAGAGGTGTCGCAGACCTGGGCGCAGCTCGAATATCAAGTCGTGCCACCGACGATGGCCGCCGCGCAATGACGGAGAACAGCATGAACAGGAAACCTTTGGCACGCGCGGTGTTGACGGTATTTGCCGGCGCGGCGCTGCTCGGCGCGGGCTATTTCGCGGGAACGCGTCACGCGGCGACCGGCACCGCAGTTGCCTCGACTGGCGCCGCCTCGCCGGGCGGCAAGATCGACCCGAAGACCGGGCGGAAGGTGCTGTACTGGCACGACCCGATGGTGCCGAACCAGCATTTCGACAAGCCGGGTAAATCGCCATTCATGGACATGCAACTTGAGCCTGTCTACGCGGATGAAGGCGAGAGCTCTTCAGGCATCAAGATCGACCCGGGGCTTGAGCAGAATCTTGGCATTCGCTATGCGACCGTGCGTCGGCAGGAAACGACCGGCGGATTCGATGCCATCGGCACGACGCAGTTCGATGAATCGCACTCGGATGTCGTGCAGTCGCGCGTCACCGGCTACATCGACCGGCTCTATGCGAACGCGCCGATGCAACGCATCGCAAAAGGCGCACCAGTCGCATCGCTGTTCGTCCCGGAATGGCTCGCGCCGCAGGAGGAATATCTCGCACTCAAGCGCGGCGGCATGGACGCCACTTTGCTCGAAGCGTCGCGAGCGCGGATGCGCGCCTTGTCGATTCCTGATGGAATCATCGCGAGCCTTGACCGAACCGGCAAGGCCCAGACGCACGTCTTGCTGACGTCGCCCGAGTCCGGTGTCGTCAGCGAACTGAACGTCCGCGACGGCGCGATGGTCGCGCCCGGCCAGACACTCGCGAAGATTGCCGGCCTGTCGAAGCTGTGGCTCATCGTCGAGATTCCCGAGGCGCTCGCGCTGGGCGTACAACCCGGTATGACCGTCGATGCGACGTTCGCAGGCGACCCGACACAACACTTCAACGGTCGCATCCGCGAAATCCTGCCGGGCATCAGCACCACCAGCCGCACGCTCCAGGCGCGTCTGGAAATCGACAACGCCGGATTCAAGCTGACGCCGGGCATGCTGATGCGCGTGCGCGTTGCCGGCCAGAAGGCTGTCTCGCGACTGCTGGTGCCCTCCGAAGCCGTGATCACAACGGGCAAGCGCTCGGTCGTCATCGTAAAGAACGGCGACGGGCGCCTTCAGCCGGCGACGGTTACCGTGGGCAATGACATTGGCAACGAAACCGAGGTGCTGAGCGGCCTGAACGACGGCGACACCGTTGTCGCGTCCGGCCAGTTCCTGATCGATTCCGAAGCGAGCCTGAAGTCCGTTCTGCCGAGGCTGGAGGGCAGCACGGGGGCAAGCGCAAGCGCACCGGCGTCCGCACCCGCCGTCGCAGCACAAACGTACGAGACCACCGGCAAGGTCGAAAAAGTGACCGCTGCGGACATCACGTTCTCCCATCAACCCGTGCCGGCGCTCGGCTGGGGCGCGATGACGATGGCGTTCAACAAGCCCGCTCCCGATGCCTTCCCCGACGTCAAGGCCGGACAGACGGTGCACTTCGTCTTCAAGCAGTCGGATGAGGGCTACCAGTTGACGAAGGTCGAACCGGTCGGAGGCGTGCAATGATTGCCCGGCTCATCCGATGGTCCATCCACAACCGTTTCCTGGTGCTGCTCGCGACTGTACTCATGACCGGTTGGGGCCTCTACTCGGTCGCCGAGACGCCGCTCGACGCACTGCCCGACCTGTCCGATACACAGGTCATCATCAAGGCATCGTATCCGGGCAAGGCGCCGCAGGTTATCGAGGACCAGGTCACCTACCCGCTCACGACGACGCTGCTCGGCGTGCCGGGCGCAAAGACCATTCGCGCGTACTCGTCGTTCGGCGATGCGTTTGTCTACGTGCTGTTCGACGACAAGACCGACCAGTACTGGGCACGTTCGCGCGTGCTCGAATACCTGAATCAGGTGCAAAGCCGCCTGCCGCAGGGCGCGACCGTCTCGCTCGGGCCGGACGCGACCGGCGTGGGATGGGTGTACGAGTACGCGCTGGTCGACAAGACCGGACAGCACGACCTCGGACAGCTGCGCGCGCTGAACGACTGGTTCCTGAAGTTCGAGCTGAAAGCAGTGCCGGACGTCTCCGAGGTCGCCAGCATCGGCGGCATGGTGCGCCAGTACCAGGTCGTGCTCGACCCGGACAAGCTGCGCGCTTACGGCATCACGCAAGCCGCGGTGACCGATGCGCTCGGCAAGGCAAACCAGGCATCCGGCGGCTCGGTCGTCGAGCTGGCCGAATCGGAGTACATGGTGCGCTCGTCGGGCTATCTGCGCTCGCTCGACGACTTCCGGAATGTCGTATTGCGCACCAACGACGCGGGCACGCCGGTGCTGCTGGGCGACGTCGCACGCATCCAGATCGGCCCCGAGATGCGTCGCGGCATCGCGGAGCTGAACGGTCAGGGCGAAGTCGCCGGCGGCGTCATCGTGATGCGCTCGGGAAAAAATGCGCTGAAGACCATTGACGCGGTGAAGGCGAAGCTCGCCGACCTGAAGCGCTCGCTGCCACCCGGCGTCGAAGTCGTCACGACTTACGACCGCTCGCAACTCATCGAACGCGCGGTGGACAACCTGAAGGACAAGCTCATCGAGGAGTTCATCATCGTTGGGCTCGTCTGTGCGGTGTTCCTGTTTCACCTGCGCAGCGCGTTCGTCGCCATTCTGTCGTTGCCGCTCGGCGTGCTGGCCGCGTTCATCGTGATGCGGTATCAGGGCGTCAACGCGAACCTGATGTCGCTCGGTGGTATCGCGATCGCGATCGGCGCGATGATCGATGCGGCCATCGTGATGATCGAGAACGCGCACAAGCACCTGGAAGCGTTCGAGCATGCGTTCCCCGAGACACGGATGACCGCCGCGCAGCGCTGGGAACTCATCGCAGCTTCGGCAACTGAGGTCGGGCCGGCATTGTTCTTCTCGCTTCTCATCATCACGCTGTCGTTCATTCCGGTGTTCTCGCTGGAAGGCCAGGAGGGCAAGCTGTTCTCTCCGCTGGCGTTCACGAAGACCTACACGATCGCGGCGGCAGCAGGTTTGTCGGTCACGCTCGTGCCTGTCCTGATGGGTTACCTGATCCGCGGCCGTATTCCGCATGAGAACGCGAATCCCATCAATCGCGTGCTGATCTGGCTGTATCGTCCATTGCTTGAGGCGACGCTGCGCTGGCCGTGGGCGGCGATTGGTCTCGCAGTTGTCGCGCTGGTGCTGACGATTCTGCCGATTTCGCGTCTTGGCGGCGAATTCATGCCGCCGCTCGACGAGGGCGATTTGCTGTATATGCCGACCGCTCTTCCGGGCATTTCCGCCGAGAAAGCGAGCGAGCTGCTGCAGCAAACCGACCGGCTCATCAAGACCGTGCCCGAGGTCGCGACAGTGTTCGGCAAGTCGGGCCGGGCGGATACGGCCACAGACCCGGCACCGCTCGAGATGTTCGAGACCACCATCCAGTTCAAGCCGCGCAGCCAGTGGCGGCCGGGCATGACGCCGGAAAAGCTGGTCGATGAGCTGGACCGGACGGTCAAGGTGCCCGGTCTTTCGAACGTATGGGTGCCGCCGATCCGCAATCGCCTCGACATGTTGTCGACCGGCATCAAGACGCCGGTGGGCGTCAAGATTTCCGGGCCGGACCTGACGCAGATCGACCGTATCGCGACGCAGGTTGAAACGGCCGTCAAAGGTGTCCCTGGTGTGACGTCCGCACTCGCGGAACGGCTCAACGGCGGGCGCTATATCGACGTGGACATCGACCGGCTCGCCGCAGCACGCTACGGACTGTCGGTGGCCGATATCCAGTCGGTCGTGTCGTCGGCGGTGGGCGGTGAGAACGTTGGCGAGGTGATTGCCGGCCGCGAGCGCTTCCCCATCAATATCCGCTACCCGCGCGAATTCCGCGATTCGCTTGAGAAGCTGCGGCAACTGCCAATCGTCACGGATCGCGGCGCGCAAATCCAGCTCGGCGACGTCGCCCACATCACGATCGCCGACGGCCCGCCGATGATTCGCAGCGAGAATGCTCGGCTCTCCGGGTACGTCTACGTCGATATCCGCAACACGGATCTCCAATCCGCCGTGAAGGCAATGCAGCAGGTCGTGGCTCGGCAGGTCCAGTTGCCACCCGGCTACTCGATTGCGTGGTCGGGCCAGTTCGAGTACCTGGAGCGCGCGGCGGCCAGGCTCCGGACCGTCATTCCGGTGACGCTGGTTGTCATCTTCGTGCTGTTGTTCCTGACCTTCAACTCCGCCGCCGATGCGCTGCTGCTGATGTCGACCGTGCCGTTCGCGCTGGTCGGCGGCTTCTGGCTCATCTGGATACTCGGCCACGCGGTGTCGGTCGCGACATCGGTCGGATTCATCGCGCTTGCGGGCGTCGCTGCCGAGTTTGGGGTGGTCATGCTGCTGTACCTGAAAGGTGCGCTCAATCGCCGGCTGGAAGATGGCGAGCTGCTCACCGAGGCGTTGCTGTTCGACGCGATTCGCGAAGGCGCCGTGCTGCGCGTACGGCCGAAGGCAATGACGGTGGCCGTCGTGCTCGCCGGCCTCATTCCGATCATGGTCGGGCACGGTGCAGGGTCGGAGGTCATGCAGCGTATCGCCGCGCCGATGGTCGGCGGCATGGTGACCGCGCCACTTCTGTCGATGTTCGTGATTCCCGCAGCGTGGTTCCTGTTGCAGCGTCGTCGCGCACGACAGGCCAGCGCTGTCCATTTTCCCCACACAAACCCTTCCGGCACGAACGTGCCAGTCAACCAAACTGGAGAGATCCAATGAAGAAACTGTTTGTTATGTCCGCTGCCCTTGCAGCCACTTTCGCCACGCCCGCATTTGCCGGCAACGACATGGCCGGCATGGATATGTCGACCAGGGCTTCCGCGATGAAAGTGTCGTCGAACAATGCGCTCACCGACGCAGAGGTCAAGAAAGTCGACGTGGCGACAGGCATGGTCACGCTGAAGCACGGCGCGCTGGAAAACGTCGGCATGCCGCCGATGACGATGGCGTTCAAGGCGAAGGATGCCGCGATGGTCAAGCAGATCAAGGAAGGCGACAAGGTCAAGGTGCGCGTCGAAGAAGTCAACGGCACCCTGACCATCGTAAAACTCGAAAAGCGCTTGTGACGAAGCGTTGATGGCTGGCACGCAGGCTTCTGTCCGCGCGCCGGCAGCCAGGAGTTCGGGCGAGGAGACCACCATGCGAACGACATCATCCAACGCGTATCAGTCTGACTACCAAACAGCGGACATATTGAGTCGCATACTTCGCTTCGCCCTTGTCCTGTTGCTCGGACCCGCATCCTTTTCGGCTTACGCAGTCAACGAATCCGAACTGCTTGCGCCTGAGCAGGCATTTCCGTTGACCGTCAGCCTCGCGAGCCCGATGGAGGTCGTGCTCGACTTCAAGACGAAGCCCGGGTATTACCTGTATCGCGACCGAATCAGCTTTGCGGTTGACGGCACACTGGTAAAACCGGATTCGATGCCGCCCTCCGAGTCGAAGAACGACCCGACGTTCGGCGTGGTCCAGGTCTATCACCAGCCCGTCCGGATTCGTCTTCCGTTGTCCGCTGCGATCACGTCGAGCGCCATGCTGACAGTTACATCGCAAGGATGTGCCGACGTGGGGGTCTGCTATCCGCCGCAGACGCGCCGCTTTCGGATCGCTGCGGACGGTGCTGTGACGCTCGCAGCGCTCGTTGGGAGTGCGAATGCAGCGGACTTCCCTGTCGTCGAGAAAAGCCGGCAGTCCGCCGTACCGGGTCTACCGCTGCGTCCTGCCAATGGGATCGGCATCGCCGAATTGCTAGGCTTTCTGGTGGCTGGTCTGCTGATGGCGGGCACCGTGTGCATGTATCCGCTCATCCCTATCGTCACGGCGGTCATTAACGGTACCCGTGAGCGGTTGCCGGTATGGCGCGGGGTTTCGCTGTCGTTCGCCTATGTACAAGGACTGGCGATGACATACGCGGCGGCTGGAACCATTGCGGCAGTCGTTGGCATTCCACTTGTGGCGGTGACGCAGAAACCCTGGTTACTGGCCACGTTCGGCGCGCTCATGCTCATCCTCGCGCTCGGTATGTTCGGCGTGTTCAGGTTGCAACTGCCGACGGGCTGGCAGACGCGGTTTGCGGGATGGAGCAGACGCTTGCCCGGAGGCCGTGTTGGGCCGGTGTTCGTGATGGGCATGTTGTCCGCGCTGATTGTCGGGCCGTGTTCCACACCGGCACTGGCAGGCGCACTGGTCTACATCGCCAACAGTCATGACATCGCAGGCGGTACGCTGGCGCTGTATTTGATGGGTATCGGGATCGGCATTCCGCTGCTGCTTGTCGGCACGTTCGGAACGCGCCTGCTACCCAAGTCGGGACACTGGATGGTCGCGGTCCAGAACACACTCGGTGTCATGCTGCTGGCCGCAGCGCTGTGGTTCGTCTATTCACTGCTGCCTGTCTGGCTGCTGATGTCACTGGTCGCATTGCTGCTGACTGCTTGCGGAATGATGCTACGTGCGATCGACCCTTTACCGGCCGGCGCGACGGGGATTGCCCGAGTCGGCAAAGCGCTCGGTGTGTTGCTGCTGGTCGCAGGTATCGCCGAGTTTGTTGGCGTCGCATCGGGCAATTTCGACATGCTGATGCCACTGGGCGGTTTGACGCGGATGTCGGCGTCAGCGGGAGGTGGCGCAAGTTCGGCAGCGCGATTCGACACGATCACCTCGAACGCCAAGCTGGACGAGGCGCTCAAGCTCGCACGAGGAACACCTGTCATGGTGGACTTCTACGCGGACTGGTGCATCACCTGCAAGGAACTCGAGCGCTTCACGTTCACTGATGCACGTGTGATGGACGAGTTTACGCACTGGAAGTTGCTACGCATCGACGTGACGAAAAATACCGAGGCCGACACGGCGATGCTGCGGCGGTTCGGTCTGTTTGGCCCTCCGGCCCTGATTTTCTTCGACAAAACTGGTCGGGAGCAGCCTGATGCGCAACTGGTCGGATTTATTGGGGCGGACGCATTCCTGGCCCATCTGAAACGCTTGCAGTCGAGTGATGTGGCGCAATAACGCAGCTGTCGGCGGCCGCAGCAGGACTCATCGGCGCCTATACTGAAAATCATGAATCTCTGGGTCAAACTCGTCGCCTGCTTCCTGATCGCGTGGTTGCCGATGCTCGGTTACCCCGCCCAGGCCGCGTTATGTCCAGAAATGTCGTCGATGCCTGCCGTACAGCATCCCATGAAGGCAGCAGGCGCTATCGAAGCGACAGGATGCACATCCGGCACGATGCACGTCGGTACCAGCGCTCATCCATCTGCTTGCCACGCGGGCATGGGAAGCTCCGTGTGCGGGATGCCGGCCATACCGATGTCGCATACCGTCGGCATTGCCCCATCGACACCTGATTATCGGGCCATCACCCGGATCCTTTCCGAGCAGTTCATTCCTGAGCTGCCAGCACCGCCCCCGCGTTCGTTGTAACTCTCCTCCGTCGGCGCTTGCCCAGCGGTTCCGTACCGCGGCTCGAGTTCGCTCGCGGCCCGCGTGACCATCCGCGAAGCGTCACATGCTCGATTCGATTCTACGAACGAAAGATGGAGATACACATGAACGCAAGACATGCACGATTGGCTGTTGTTTCCACGCTATTGCTCGCTGCGAGCGCAGTGGGCCTCGCTGCCACTGGCTCTTCTTCCAGTCCGGCGATGCAGGACCGTGAGCACGGTCACGGCGCGATGATGATGGGCGGAATGATGGGCGGCTGCCCGATGATGGGTGGAAGCGCCGGTCTGGACCCGAAGACCGCGATGCGAATGCACGCCGAGATGATGCGGGCCATGAGCGACATCATGATGAAGTATTCCGACCAGGCGGTTACGCCACCGTCGAAGTGACCGCAAGCCCGACCACGTTACTCACATTGGATACAGCCTGACAAGGACTTCACATGAAATGCAACTGGAAAACCATGGCGGCCGTTGCGCTCGCACTGGTCGCCGTCATCGCCCTCGGTTACTGGGCATTTCCTCCTCTCAGAGGCACGCTTGCAACGCTCGCTGTTATCGCCAGTGTATTCATCTGCCCGCTATCGATGATGTTCATGATGCGTGGCGTGCGTTCTCACACTGGCGGTCCCGCCACGCGCGCTCGGGTAACGGACGAAGCCAAACACTGAGTCCGTCGATTTCTGCGGGAACTTCGGACCGGTGCGGTGGGAGCGCCCATCGTTCTGGTCCGGTTCGCTTCACGGAGAGCATATGTTCAACGGGAAACTAATCGTCAATTTTATCATCGGCTTGCTCGCGGTCATCGGCCTGTTAGCGGTGCTGGGTACAGGTGCGATGTGGGCAATGCACACCGGAATGATGCACGGGATGCTGTCTTGTGGAGGCACCATGTATCAGCATCCGGGATTCTGACCGGGAATCTGGGAGATTGAAAGTGAAACGACACATACGACCTCAGGCCGGCAGCATCGTCAGCAAGCACTCTAGCCTTGGCAGCAAGTCGGGGTGGCATCTGCTGTCTCTGCTGGCCCTGATTATTGCGATGCCGACGGCGTTGGTGTGGGGGCCGTCATTTGTCCATTGGGTTGCCGGCCCCACGGGAGTTGCCATCGAGTCAACAAATGCGATCCAACAGATACCCGGCTGGCGAGTTGGCATGCTGCGACCAGACGGGTTGCGCATCGTTCCATCAGGAGTATTCGACGCCTCGCACGTACTGAATCCGGCGCAATTCTCGGACAACGCCGTGCGGCACGCGTACTGGGTAGCGACCAGGATTCCCGCGACGCTCAACAAGCTCTACTGCTGGTGTGGATGCGAGAACCGTGGCGAGCACCGTTCGAATCTTCAATGCTTCGAGGACCGGATGGCTGTGTCGTGTCCGGTTTGCCAGGGGACCGCTGAAATCGCCTACCGGATGACGCAATCGGGTATCCAGGACGCAGCGAAGATTCAGGCGGCCGTCGATGCGAAGTGGGCGTCCAAGGGATAGGAGTGATGACTCATATTAGAAACGGAGGATGCGATGGAACTGAAATGCGTGATCGCGATACTGCGCCCCAATGTACTCAAGATGCTCGAGCGGCAGTTGGGCGCGCTACACATCCACGGCATGACGGTGACCCATGCAAGGGGATTCGGTGCACATCCCAATCTCTTTGCCAACGACTGGACGACTGAGCACATCAAGATCGAAATCTTCACAGTCGCCGAGAACGTCGACGCGCTGATCGAGGAAATCATGACGGTCGCCAACGAGGAATCTAGTGGTGATGGCGTCGTTGCCGTCGTACCGGTAGAACGCTTTCTGCGAGTGCGGGCGGCGACTGAAGGCGCCCGCTGAGCAAACGTCCTGGTCCTACGTTACTGGCTCTGCATTTTGAGAGACGCAGCGCCCGCAAGTTGTAGTTGCGGACGCAAGCCTGCGCTCGTTCAGCTTCCGATTCTAGGTGCGCTTAATTTCGCTTACGAACGAAGATCGATGCCGCTATAGTTCATTTCAGCCTCCTCAAGGGTCCTGTTGACCGTCGCAGTTCAACTAGTAGACCCTAGCCGCCGCCTCCTTCGGGCGGCCAGGAGGCCTCTCAATGATTATCAATCTCAGACGACAGCGCCCGGCCCGTTTGACGATGGCCCACAGGATCAGCCGTTCGGCCTCTTTCCGTGCCGCACCACGAATCGAACGATTACCCCTTGAATCGAAACCACTTGACCTTCCCAACGTGGGAAGGTCAAGAATAGTCAGTGCGGTTCGAATGGCCGTTTCGAGAGGGGAAAACGATGAATATCGGCGAGGTTGCGAAGTCGTCGGGCATGTCGACCAAGATGATTCGTCACTATGAGGAAACAGGCCTGATTCGGGCTGCCACCCGGACAGGGGCGAACTATCGTGTGTACACGCCCAGGGATGTCCAGGTGCTGCGCTTCGTCCGGCAGGCCCGACATCTTGGTTTTTCCACGAAGCAGATTGCGGTGCTGCTGGCCCTTTGGGAAGACCGCAGCCGGTCCAGCGGCGAGGTCAAACGGCTCGCGAATGAGCATATTGCCAACCTGAATCTACGCATTCAGGAACTGGTGGAAATGCGGGATACGCTCCGGCATCTGGCAGCCCACTGCAAAGGGGACTCACGCCCTGACTGTCCGATTCTGGAGAAACTGGCTGGCGCGGCGCATTGACGCCCCCTTGACCTGCCCCGCAGCGAAAGGTTGTAACTGAAATGATTCAACGGAACGGAGTTGGAAAATGGAACTGACCATCAAGGATATGACCTGCGGGCACTGCGCGGGCGTCGTAACGAAAGCGGTCAAGGAAGTCGATACGGCGGCACACGTGACCGTCGACCTGGAAACCAGGATCGTGCGCATCGAGTCGTCACGCGAGGCGGGTGAATTTCTTTCGGCGATACAGGAGGCCGGATATAGTCCCGCCGCGCTCGCATGAGCTTACACATCTGAAGGTCAGGCCACGAAGCCTTCGACTATCCCGTTTCTCGGGACCAGCCTGGCTCAGGGGCGGATAATCACACCGGCGGCCGCGCGTTCCCCTGCACTCGTGGAACGAGCAAGCTGGCCGGTCGGCGTCCCCGCAACAGACCATAGCGGCCAGCGTTACCAATGGACGGCACGACAGGCGACGCAATTTGTGCACAGTGTGAAAGACAACGCGGAGCACGGAAAATGAGCGGACAGCGTAACGACGGCGAAACTTCTCCCGAACACCTGAACGCGAGCCACGGCGCGGGCGGCCACCAAGACCATGCTGCGCACGCCGCGCAAGGTCAGGCCAGCGGGGATGCCGATGGCAATCACGCGGCGCACCACGGACATGGCCACGGTGAAATGTCCGAAGGTCCCGACGGCGCGCTCAGGGACCCGGTGTGCGGCATGTCTGTCACGGCGGATTCGCCATTTCGCAGCGAGCACGATGGACATCCGTATTTCTTCTGCAGTGCGTCATGTCAGAAGAAGTTTCGGGCGGACCCGTTGCGATATGTCAAACCGTCGACCAGCACGTCGGTTGAGGCTGCGCCGGAGGGCTCGATATACACCTGCCCGATGCATCCGGAAATTCGCCAGGACCATCCTGGCAACTGCCCGAAGTGCGGTATGGCCCTTGAGCCCTTGTTGCCCAGTCTCGAGGACGAAGAGAATCCCGAGCTGACGGATTTTCGACGCAGGTTCTGGTGGACGCTGCCGCTGACGGCCGTGGTGTTCGTCCTGGCCATGTTCGGCCACCGGCTGGGCTGGATGGAAGCGTCCACACAGAGCTGGGTCGAACTGGCTCTCTCGACTCCGGTCGTCGTGTGGGCGGGCTTGCCGTTCTTCGAACGTTGCACCCGCTCGTTCATCAATCGCAGCCCGAACATGTGGACGCTCATCGGACTTGGTACGGGGACGGCCTATGTCTATAGCGTCATCGCGACAGTCGTTCCAGGAGTCTTCCCGGAGGCATTTGCCGCACATGGTCGTGTGAGCGTGTATTTTGAGGCCGCGGCCGTCATTATTTCGTTGACGCTCGTCGGGCAACTGCTCGAACTGAAGGCTCGGTCGCAGACGTCCGCTGCCATCAAGGCACTGCTGGGACTGGCGCCGAAGACCGCGCGGCGTATCAACGCCGACGGCACAGAAGAGGACGTTCCACTGGCTCACGTCCATGTCGGCGACCTCCTTCGCGTAAGACCAGGCGAGAAGGTTCCGGTCGACGGCGTTGTGACGGAGGGTTCCAGCGCGCTCGATGAGTCCATGATTACGGGCGAACCTATTCCCGTCAGCAAGCGGGTGGGTGACCACGTCATCGGCGCGACCATGAATACCTCCGGAAGCCTCATCATCAAATCGGAGAAGGTCGGCTCCCAGACCATGCTGGCACAAATCGTCCAGATGGTCGCGCAGGCGCAGCGTTCCAGGGCACCCATGCAGCGCATGGCTGACAAGGTCGCGGGAGTTTTCGTCGTCGCGGTGGTCGGCGTCGCCATCCTGACGTTCGTCGCCTGGGGCTTTTTCGGACCCGAGCCCAGTTGGGTCTACGGGCTTATCAATGCCGTGGCGGTGCTCATCATCGCCTGTCCCTGTGCGCTTGGGCTGGCGACTCCCATGTCCATCATGGTCGCGAGTGGCAAAGGCGCGTCGAACGGTGTGCTTTTTCGGGATGCGGCTGCGATTGAGAACTTCCGGAAGGTCAACACGCTGATCGTCGACAAGACAGGCACCTTGACCGAAGGTCGCCCTGCCTTCGAACGCGCAATCGGCGTGAATGGATATGCGGAAGAGGATGTTCTCCGGCTCGCGGCCAGTCTTGACCAGGGTAGCGAACACCCGCTCGCTGCGACCATCGTGGATGCGGCCCGTGAACGGCGGCTCGCGTTCGAGAAGGTGGAGCACTTCGAGTCGAGCACCGGGATTGGCGTGCGAGGACTGGTCGGCAGCCGCAATCTCGCGCTGGGCAACACCACCCTCATGCAGGCCGACGGCATCGACGTTGGGACGCTCACGGAAAATTCGGACACGCTGCGTGCGCAGGGCGCCAGCGTCATGTATCTGGCGGTTGATGGAATGCTGGCCGGCCTGCTCGCGGTTTCGGACCCGGTGAAGGCAACGACACCCGAGGCACTGGCCCGGCTCAAGGAAGACGGTATCCGCGTGGTGATGGCGACGGGCGACGGTGTCGTGACCGCCAGGGCTGTCGCGACGAAGCTCGGCATCGGTGAATTCCATGGCGAGGTCAAACCAGCCGACAAGCTGGCGCTGGTGACGAAATTCCAGCAGGAAGGCAAGGTTGTAGCCATGGCCGGTGACGGTATCAACGATGCGCCCGCGCTTGCCAAGGCGGACGTGGGCGTCGCGATGGGCACCGGCACCGATGTAGCGATGAGCAGCGCACAGGTGACCCTCGTCAAAGGAGACCTGCGCGGCATCGCGCGAGCCCGGGAGTTGTCCGAGGCGACAATCGGGAACATGAAGCAGAACCTCGGCTTCGCGTTTGTGTACAACGCCCTGGGTGTGCCTCTGGCGGCAGGGGTACTGTATCCGTTCACCGGATTATTGCTGTCCCCGATGATCGCCGCACTGGCCATGAGCCTGAGTTCGGCATCGGTTATCACCAACGCGCTACGGTTGCGGAACGTGAAAATCTGACTTTTCGCAGAAGAAACCGGCGGCATTGAGCGCTGCCGTCATGATCGTAACCCATGAAACCAGGGGCGCCCCATGTCACTATCTCGCCGTCAATTCCTGCTGACGTCCGCTGCCGCCGCCTCGGCCGTGCTAACCGGATGCGCAGAATGGGGTCGTCTCAGAAAACGGAAAATAAAGCACGCTAAGCGTGCGTGGAGGCTGGCACCCAGCGGTACAGCGTCGGAATGGACACGCCGAGGTTCTTGGCCACGTCCTTGGGCGGCACCCCGCTGGCCAGCAGCTTCTTGGCCGACTCGATCTTGCTGTCGGTCATCTTCGGCTTGCGGCCGCCTTTGCGGCCGAGCTGCTTGGCGACTTCCAGCCCGGCGCGGGTGCGCTCGACGGTCAGCTCGCGCTCCATTTCGGCAAGGCTCGCCATGACGTGGAAGAAGAACCGCCCGGATGGTGTGCCGGTGTCGATGGAGTCGGTGAGGCTCCTGAACTGGACACCGTGCTTGTGCAGCTCGCCGACCAGATCGACCAGTTGCTTGACCGACCGGCCCAGCCGGTCGAGCTTCCAGACGACCAAAGTATCGCCTTCGCGCAGCATTTCGAGCGTCTTGGCCAAGCCAGGCCGGTCTGCCCGCGTGCCACTCACCTTGTCCTCGAAGACCTTTTTACATCCGGCCTTGCTCAAGGCTTCGCGTTGCAGCTCCAGGTTCTGATCCTGCGTCGAGACGCGCGCATAGCCAATCAACATGGCTTGTCTCGCGCCCGGTCGATGCGTTCCTGCATCGCCTGCATCACTTCTTCGTGGGTGTACGATCTGGCGTTGGCGTCGGTGGCTTGCCGCAGGGCTTCCTCAACCTCGCGCGTCATCCGCTCGTAATCCTCCGGCCACAGCGCTTGCTCCATGCGCAGCGACGCCTGACCCAGCAGGTGCAGCAGGCTGAACAGCCGCATGTCGTTGGTGGCGACGATGCGCTCCCGAATCTGCTCCTGAATAGCTTCGCTAGCCCGATGCGCTTGTGGTGTGGCAGTCCCCTCGTAGTCAGCGGGGAATTCCGCTTCCTCGGCAATCCTTGCCCAGGCGCTGGCCAGCGCCTCGATGGTTGACGTGCTCATTTCCGCCGCTCCTGTGCTCTTTGGCGAATCAACCGGCCAAGGGGCCTCGACGCGAAAACCAGCAGCATCACGCCTATCGGATACCAGGTCGAGAAGACCACCAAGGCATCGAAGGCTGGCCGTCCGGTGTTGGTAGGCAGTACGGCGGTCACAGCCATCAACCCGCCGACCGTCCAGATGATGCGCCACACGTAGGGCATCACGCGGGGCACGTAGCCGTCATCGAAAGCGGTCTGGTAGTAGCGGCGCAGGCCGCGCTCGGCAAGCGCCTGGCGCTGCCGCTCCGACAGCGCATCCGTCCGGCCATACCAGCGCCGGAATGGTGGACAGCGCAGCAGCAAAGGGGTGAAGAGGATCATCACCGCCACGATCGCGACACCCCACGCCATGACGGCGCCGGCATCGGGCCGCTTGGCGTTCTCGATCACGGGCGCGAAGACGCCCGGAGCACCGATCATCCAGAACAGCGCAATGTGCTGATGGAAGGAGAGCTTCATTTGCTCATCCACTTGCGCAGCAGGCGCTTTTTCAGGGAGGCGCGTTCTTGCGGGTTGCGTCCCTTGTGATTGGCGATGCGATCCGCCGTGGCGGCCTGGCGCTTGACGGGCCAGTAGGAGCGGCCATCCTTGCCCATCGACCAGACGCTGCTGGCCTGGTTTTCCAGCAGGGGCAGATGGGCGCTCAGGGCTTCGGGCGACGCGCTGGTCAGCGCCGTGCGCTCACGGGTGCGCCAGCGCTGATGCCAGAGCTTCTTGTCCTCGCGCTCGCTGCCGCAGGTCGTGTGCCCGACGATGGGTGTTTTGCGGCGGCTGCGGCTCATAACGTAGTGGTCTCCAAGAACATTCAGGACTGATCCCAGGCGTCGATGGTCAAGACCTGATCGGCAGGACAGGCGGCTACGCGGTCGGGAACTGGATGGTGTTCAGTCTCATGCCGACCCCATTCGATTGATCGCGTCGCTTGCGGCACGCTGCGACGCAAGGAGGTTTGCGACCTGGTTTAGCAGCCGTGTCCGCTGCATGTCTGTTACCTATCTCCCCGACCGCTCATTGGACCAACTCCAGAGATTGGGCTCTATCGCTCAGCCAATACGAAACCGGCATTGGCTGATGCCACAACCGAGACGAACACAAATGGCTCGGTACCTGTATTTCGCGCCCCGTGCACTTGGCCCGGTCTTGCCACGGCTATCTCACCTTCCCTGAGGGCACGAACAATCCCATTGCCCTGAAAGTAATCAGCCATTCCCGACAAAACAGTCCACGTGTCTTGGCCGTGAGGATGAATGTGAGCCGCAATTTCCTGCCCGGGATGGACATGCCAAACCACGATAATTGAGTCTCGGGTTTCAAGCACAACGGAACGAATAGGCTCGCCTTCGGACGGCTGAACATACTCGGCTACAGAAAATATTCTCGATTCAACAGTCATCGGAGATCCCTCTTTCACAGTGCCCCCAGACAGGCTGGATATGAGTTCTAACTCGAATTTGAACGGGAGGCTGGTCGTGCGGTCGTGCAGTTGCCGATGAGCGTGTCGGCTGCTGCCTCCTTGCCCACCAGCGAACTCACGTCCGTTGCGGCCATCCAGAAGGTCTTGCCCGAGCGCGGCTCATAGGTCGCGGGATCGAACACGCCAGAGGGGCCGAACATCGGCGGCTTGATTGGTCATGGCTCCATGCCTTTGTCGTTACGGTCTTCATCGTCGGCATCCTGACGCACGGCGGGCAATTGCTGGAGCAACGCCGGCAGCCATTCCTGTACCGTCTCCCACACCACATCGAGGTTGATGTCGAAATAGCCGTGAGCCATGCGATTACGCATATTGCGCATGCTGCGCCACGGCACGTCGGCATGCGCCTGGGTGAACTCGACGTAGCCATCCATCACCTTTGTGGCCGCCTCGCCGATGACGATCAGGCTCATGATGACGGCCTGCTGGGTGCGCTTGTCGGCCAAGAAGTCGTCCTTGGCCATCCCTTCCACGAAGCTGCGCGCATCGGTTGCGGCCTGCTGAATGTGGTCGAGGTAATCGGGCAGGCGGTTCTCGCTCATATCGGTTGCGCCTCCGCGAGCACCTTGGCCCGGAACTTCGGCGGCAGGTCGCCGGGAGTCAGCAGATCGACGTCAACGCCGAGCAGCGATTTCAGTTCTTCTTCCAAATCGCCCAAGTCCAACAACGTGGCACCGGGCAGCGCATCGACCAACAGGTCGAGGTCGCTGCCATCCCGGTCGGTGCCATGCAGCACCGAGCCGAAGACGCGCGGGTTCGCGGCGCGAAAGCGGCCTACCGCTTCACGCACTGCGCTTCGCTTCATGTCAAGCACAACAGACGGTCGCATGGGCATCCTTTCTTATCGAAACTCGTTGAGATGATATGCAATCAAGAATAGAATTTCAAGAACTATTTTCGAGAATCGCAATGCCTTGATTCCCGTGCCGCGCCTGTCATTTTCAGAAGACGACTGCACCATTCAGCGCGGTTTGAAGCCTCTTGTGCATACGGCTCCTGACAGCCAGATATCAGGACTCCTCTGCACGAAACTCGTCTATGCTCAATACTCGTGTGCACCAAAGCGAGATGAGCATGGCGACCGATACCGCACCGATTACCGAGCACGGCGTGGCCACCCTGCCAGAACAGGCATGGGAGCGTGCGCGTCGTCGCGCGGAGATCATTGGGCCGTTGGCGCAGTCGGAGACGGTTGGGCATGAAGCGGCCGACGCGGCAGCCCAGGCATTGGGGCTGTCCCGGCGGCAGGTCTACGTCCTGATCCGCCGTGCCCGGCTAGGATCGGGGCTGGTCACTGACTTGGCTCTTGGGCAGTCGAGCGGTGGCAAAGGTAAAGGCCGCTTGCCGGAGTCGGTCGAACGAATCATCCGCGAGTTACTGCAAAAGCGCTTCCTGACCAAGCAGAAGCGTAGCTTGGCGGCGTTCCACCGCGAAGTTGTGCGGGCGTGCAAGCTGCAAAAGCTGCGGGTGCCGGCGCGCAACACGGTGGCTCTGCGGATCGCCGGCCTCGATCCGCGCGAGGTCACTCACCGCCGGGAAGGACAAGATGCCGCCCGCGACCTGCAAGGTGTTGGTGGTGTTCCGCCACCCGTCTCCGCGCCGCTGGAGCAGGTGCAGATCGACCACACAGTCATCGACCTGATCGTGGTGGACGAGCGCGACCGGCAACCGATTGGCCGTCCATACCTGACCCTCGCCATCGACGTATTCACCCGCTGCGTGGTTGGCATGGTCGTTACGCTGGAAGCCCCGTCCGCCGTCTCGGTCGGCTTGTGCTTGGTGCATGCCGCCTGCGACAAGCGCCCTTGGTTGGAAGGGTTGAACGTAGAGATGGATTGGCCGATGAGCGGCAAGCCCAGACTGCTCTACTTGGACAACGCGGCTGAGTTCAAGAGCGAGGCGCTGCGCCGTGGCTGCGAGCAGCATGGCATCCGGTTGGACTATCGCCCGCTTGGGCAGCCGCACTACGGCGGTATCGTGGAACGGATCATCGGCACGGCGATGCAGATGATCCACGACGAATTGCCGGGGACGACCTTCTCCAATCCTGACCAGCGCGGGGAATACGCCTCCGAGAAGATGGCCGCCCTGACACTGCGCGAGCTGGAGCGCTGGCTCACATTGGCGGTCGGCACCTATCACGGCTCCGTGCACAACGGCCTGCTCCAACCGCCGGCCGCGCGCTGGGCCGAAGCTATCACGCGGACCGGCGTGCCAACCGTCATCACTCGCGCTACGGCTTTTCTGGTCGATTTTCTGCCCATCATCCGCCGCACGCTGACCCGCACCGGCTTCGTCATCGACCACATCCACTACTACGCCGATGCGCTCAAGCCGTGGATAGCTCGGCGGGACCGCTTGCCTGCGTTCCTGATCCGGCGCGACCCGCGCGACATCAGCCGCATATGGGTGCTGGAACCAGAGGGGCAGCACTACCTGGAAATTCCCTACCGTACCTTGTCGCACCCGGCTGTCACCCTCTGGGAACAACGACAGGCGCTGGCGAAATTGCGGCAGCAAGGGCGCGAACAGGTGGATGAGTCGGCGTTGTTCCGCATGATCGGCCAGATGCGCGAAATCGTTACCACCGCGCAGAAGGCTACGCGCAAGGCGCGGCGCGACGCGGATCGACGCCAGCATCTCAAGGCAACGGCAACGCCTGTCAAAACCACGCCACCACCGGGCGCTGACATGGATGGGCAGCAGGCAGACAACCAGCCGCCGGCCAAACCGTTCGACCAGATTGAGGAGTGGTAGCCGTGGAAGAATATCCCATCATCGACTTGTCCCACCTGCTGCCGGCGGCCCAGGGCTTGGCCCGTCTCCCGGCGGACGAACGCATCCATCGCCTTCGCGCCGACCGCTGGATCGGCTATCCGCGAGCAGTCGAGGCGCTGAACCGGCTGGAAATCCTGTATACGTGGCCAAACAAGCAACGCATGCCCAACCTGCTGCTGGTCGGCCCGACCAACAACGGCAAGTCGATGATCGTCGAGAAGTTCCGGCGCACGCATCCGGCCAGAGCCGACGCCGACCAGGAGCACATTCCGGTACTGGTCGTGCAGATGCCATCCGAACCGTCGGTAATCCGCTTCTACGTCGCGCTGCTCGCGGCGATGGGTGCGCCATTGCGACCGCGCCCACGGCTGCCAGAAATGGAACAACTGGCGCTGGCACTGCTGCGCAAGGTCGGCGTGCGCATGCTGGTGATCGACGAGTTGCACAACGTCCTGGCCGGTAACAGCGTCAATCGCCGGGAATTCCTCAATCTCCTGCGCTTCCTCGGCAATGAACTGCGCATCCCACTGGTCGGGGTCGGCACGCGCGACGCCTACCTGGCCATCCGCTCCGATGACCAGTTGGAAAATCGCTTCGAGCCGATGATGCTGCCGGTATGGGAGGCCAATCACGATTGCTGCTCACTGCTGGCCAGTTTCGCCGCTTCGCTTCCACTGCGGCGACCCTCGTCGATTGCCACGCTGGACATGGCCCGCTACCTGCTCACACGCAGCGAGGGCACCATCGGCGAACTGGCGCACTTGCTGATGGCGGCGGCCATCGTCGCCGTGGAGAGCGGCGAGGAAGCGATCAACCATCGCACGCTGAGCATGGCCGATTACACCGGTCCCAGCGAGCGGCGGCGGCAATTCGAGCGGGAACTGATGTGAAGCCAGCGCCACGCTGGCCACTGCATCCGGCCCCCAGAGAAGGCGAAGCCTTGTCTTCGTGGCTCAACCGCGTGGCCCTTTGCTATCACATGGAGGTGTCCGAGCTGCTGGAGCACGATCTTGGTCACGCTCAGGTTGATGACCTGGATACCGCGCCACCACTGGCGCTGTTGGCGATGCTCTCCCAGCGGAGCGGCATCGAGCCGGACCGGCTGCGTTGCATGAGTTTCGCCGGCTGGGTGCCTTGGCTACTGGACAGCCTTGATGATCAGATTCCAGACGCATTGGAAACCTATGCGTTCCAGCTCTCGGTGCTGCTGCCGAAACTCCGCCGTAGGACGCGATCCATCACGAGCTGGCGTGCCTGGCTGCCCAGCCAGCCGATACATCGCGCCTGTCCTCTCTGTCTGAACGACCCGGCAAACCAAGCCGTACTGCTTGCATGGAAGCTGCCCCTGATGCTGAGCTGCCCGCTGCATGGCTGCTGGCTGGAATCCTATTGGGGCGTGCCTGGGTGTCAGCGCCGAAGTAATACTGACCCCTGGCGCCGAGGTAAAACTGACCCCCTGGGCGATGATGGCGGCTTTTGGCCGCCAAGATGTTGACCCAGGAGCAATCATTGGAGATTCGAGTACTGGCCCGTCAGGGCCACGGCATCAAGGCGATCGCGCGAGAGTTGGGCGTGTCGCGCAACACAGTCAGGCGATACCTGCGCGGTGAGGCGACGCCTCCCAGCTACGGCCCGAGGGCTGCGCGGCCACGCAAGCTGGACCCGTACACGCAGTACCTGCGAGATCGCATCGAGGCGGCCCATCCGCACTGGATTCCGGCGACGGTTCTTCTGCGCGAGATCCGTGAACACGGTTACACGGGCGGCATTAGTCAGTTGAAGGCGTTTCTGGCGCCGTTGAAGGTTCGTCCCGCCGAGCCTGTGGTGCGGTTCGAGACCCCACCCGGCAAGCAGATGCAGGCCGACTTCACGACGATACGGCGAGGCCGCCATCCGCTGAAGGCCTTCGTCGCCACGCTGGGCTACAGCCGCGCCACCTTCGTGCTATTTTCCGAGAGAGAAGACAGCCCGGCTTGGCTACGCGGCTTACGTGAAGCATTTGTTTATTTCGGCGGCGTGCCCGAAGAGGTTCTTTTCGACAACGCCGGTACGGTCGTCACCGAACGCGATGCATACGGCCAGGGTCAACATCGCTGGCACCCAGCACTTGCCTCGTTGGCCGATGAGTTTGGCTTTCGTCCCAGGCTGTGTCGACCCTATCGAGCCAGAACCAAGGGCAAGGTCGAACGGTTCAACGGCTATCTGAAGAGCAGCTTCGTCACCCCGTTGGCTGCGACGCTGAAGACGGCCGGCCTGCTCCTCGATGTCGATACGGCCAATGCCCATATCGGCCGCTGGTTGGCAGAGGTGGCGCAGCAACGCATCCACGGCACGACGGGTGAGAAGCCCGAAGTGCGCCTTGCTCACGAGCGACATAGTTTGATGAGCCTGCCCAGGGCGTTCGCTACGCCGCCGGCCGTTACCGTAAAAACTGCAGATATGGTGATTCCGCACGAGAGCCTGCAGCACCCGCTGTCGGTGTACGGCGCCTTACTGGAGCATGCCGCATGAACCTGCAGCACGCACGCATCGCCGAGCTCTGCATCCAGCTCAAGCTCGAGCGCATCGCGGCCGACTGGGCCCACCTCGCACAGCAAAGCGCCGACGAGCAAGCAAGTTTCGCCGATTTCCTGGAGAAGATCCTGAGCGGCGAACACCAGGCAAAACTGGAGCGCAGCCGCTCGACCTTACTGAAGATGGCAACGCTGCCAGCAGTCAAGACGCTGGAGCAATACGACTTCGCCTTCGCCAGCGGCGCACCCCGCGCGCAGATCCAGGAACTGGCCAACCTGGCATTCATCGACCGTGCCGAGAACATCGTCTTGCTCGGACCCTCCGGCGTGGGCAAGAGCCACGTGGCAATTGCCCTGGCATATCGCGCCACCATGGCTGGCGTGAAGACCCGCTTCATCAGTGCCGCCGATCTCATCCTGCAGCTGAACGCGGCACATCGGCAAGGACAGCTCAAGCAGTACTTCAATCGAGCCGTGCTTGGCCCACGTCTGCTCGTCATCGACGAGATCGGCTACCTGCCCTTCGGGCGCGATGAAGCAAATCTGTTCTTCCAGGTGGTCGCCAAGCGCTACGAGCGAGGCAGCATCATCTTGACCAGCAACCTGCCCTTCCCTCAATGGGCCAGCGCCTTCGCCGACGACCAGACGCTCACGGCAGCCATGCTCGACCGCCTTCTGCATCACGCTCACATCGTGCAGATCAGTGGCGAAAGCTATCGGCTCAAGGACAAGCGCAAAGCCGGCAACAGCCCGGCTCGGGCTCGGACTGCTGCCCAATAACCCTTCAACCCCAGGGGGTCAAATTTACTTCGGCGCGAGCGCCGACAAAGGGGTCAGTTTTCAACCGGCGTTGACACCTGGGCGGTTTCTCGGCTGGGAGAACGCCGACACTGCGTCGCGCACCGCCAGCGACGCGATTGCAGTGATGGACCGGCGTACCTGGCAGGCACTGACGACCGGCCATGTGGAACTGCCGTGCCGACGCATCCACGCTGGATTGTGGTTTCGACTGCTACGCACGCTGCTCGATGAGCTGAACACCCCGCTTTCGGCGTGCGGAACCTACGCGGGGTATCTCCGCCAAGTCTGGCAAGGCTGCGGGCATCCGCTGCGTGCTGGGCAAAGTCTGTGGCGACCGTATGAAACCCTGAACCCGGCAATACGGTTGCAGATGCTGGAGGCGGCGGCAACGGCAATCAGCTTGATCGAGGTGAGGGATATCAGCCCGCCAGGCGAGCATGCAAAGCTGTTCTGGTCCGAGCTCCAAACCGGGTTCACCAGTGGTCTGCCGGCGAAACCGCCGAAGCCCGAACCCGTCAATCATTGGCAACGGGCGGTCCAAGCTATCAGTGAGGCGATCATTGAAGCCCGGCACGACCCCGAGACGGCACGCTCGCTGTTCGCGTTGGCTTCCTATGGTCGGCGCGATCCCGCTTCCCTGGAACAGTTGCGCGCCACCTTTGCAAAGGAAGGCATTCCCCCGGAATTTCTGTCACATTACGAGGCTGATGGACCCTTTGCATGTCTTAGACAGAATGACGGGTTAAGTGACAAATTTTGACGACCAGAACTTTCCGGTGCACACTGTCACATAATCGAACGTATATGTGACAGGTGAAACATGCTGATTGGCTACATGCGGGTATCGAAGGCGGATGGCTCCCAAGCCACCGACTTGCAGCGCGACGCGCTGATTGCTAACGGCGTCGATCCGGCCCATCTCTATGAGGATCAGGCGTCCGGCAAGCGCGAGGACCGACCCGGCCTGGTGTCTTGCCTGAAAGCGCTGCGGCCCGGCGACACGCTGGTGGTGTGGAAACTGGATCGCCTCGGGCGCGACCTGCGCCACCTGATCAACACCGTGCACGACATGACCGGCCGTGGCATCGGTCTGAAAGTGTTGACTGGGCACGGCGCAGCCATTGACACCACGACGGCCGCCGGCAAGTTGGTCTTTGGCATCTTCGCCGCGTTGGCCGTAAGCACTCGATCAGCACCGT
>NZ_ASSI01000035.1:0-106394 GCF_000466765.1 Burkholderia sp. AU4i
TTGACGATCTCGTCGGCAACGGTGTTCGCGCCGTCCTGGTTCAGGTCGGCGATCGCGACGGCCGCGCCCGCTTTCGCGAGCTCGAGTGCGATTTCCTTGCCGATGCCGCTCGCGGCGCCCGTGACGACTGCGGTCTTGCCATTCAGGTTGCTCATGTTCGAATTCCCGTGGTGAAAGGTTTGACAGGGAGAAAGGACTGCGGACGTGTTACTGAGCCAGGTAATCGTAGACGACTTCGCCGAGGCCGAGCGTCAAATCCGCGACGATGTGCCGGGCTTCGACGATTTCGAGCACGGGGAGGTCGGCTACCGGCGCGAGCGCGTGCGGCGCCAGCTCGAGCGATGCGGGGCCCGTCCACGCGCCCTTCATCTTGATGTCCTGCATGTAGTAGCGCACCAGTTCGCAGACGCGCGCGGTGCCGTCGACGTGCGGGATGATCTTCAGCAGGAAATTGGGGCCGGCAAGACGCTTGGTCTGCTCGTCGATGTCGAGTTCCTTGTGCTTGTAGCCCATCGTGCCGGTCGCGACGCGCACCTTGCCGTAGTCGAGCGTGCCGAGGAGGTGGTCGGTGTTCACGTGCAGCGTGGGCGATGCGAGTTTCTTCGGGAAGCCCCACAGTTCGCGGCCGCCGGCGATCGGCGGGTGATCGTCGAGATACATCGCGAGCGTATAGCCGCCCGGCTGGCCGTTGTATTCGACGGGAATGACCTGGCCGCTTTCGGTGTAATCGCCGAAGCCGGTCGAATCGGCCATGCGGATGAATTCGTAATGCACGAGCGGCTCGGTAACCTGCAGCGGCTCGGGGACGATTTCGCGGAGACGATCCGGATCGGTGCGATACGTGATGATCAGGAACTCACGATCGACGAAACGGTAAGGGCCCATCGGGAAGGCAGGGCTGGTCAACGGCATCGCAAACGCTTTCGATCGGACATCGCTGGGTTTCATGCGGACTCCTTGTTGTTGATCGCTTCGTGGATGAGTGCTCGTAAGCTCGTAATCCTATGCCTGTGCGTTGCCGTTGTGCGATGCCGCATATGGAATTAATTGTTGCCGATTTCGTAGAATTCGACGCGTAAATATTGAGATGAATGATGCAAACGGCCTGGACGGCACCCGGCGTCCCGATATTCGCATGCATCGATGACGTCACGATGTGAAAAAGGTGAGCCTTTCCGGGATGGTAGGTGAGCTTTTCCGGGAGGCTGTCGCTCGGGAATATGACAATTGTGTGAACTTGTGCTGCAGTGCAGGCTCTAAGTGCGTTCGCCGCGGCGGGCTTCGTCGCGTGCGTCTGCCGCATTAAGCATCGCTTAAGCGGGAGCGCCCTAGCATCGTTCGTATCAGGCCGGGCAACCGGCCGAGTTTTTACGCCCCACGCAACCGGATTCATGCAGACCCTCAATCTCACCCTTTTTTCCGCCATCAACGCCGGGGTTGCGCCGCAGCCGGGCGTTGCCCGCCTCGCCATCTTCGCCGCCGACTGGCTCGTCTATGCGCTGCCCGCGATGCTGCTGCTGACCTGGATCTTCGGCGCACGCACGACGCGGCGCCAGGCGATCGAAGCCGGCGTCGGCGTGTGCGTGGCGATCGCGCTCGCGCAGGTCATCGGGCATTTCTGGTTCTCGCCGCGTCCGTTCATGGCCGGCGTCGGCACGCAACTGATTCCGCATGCGCCGGACAGCTCGTTCCCGAGCGACCACATGACGTTCGCGTGGAGCATGGCAGTCGGGTTGATGCTCGGCGGCACGACCCGGCTCACCGGGTTCGTGATGGCCGCGTTGGCCGCGGCGATTGCATGGGGGCGTATCTATGCGGGCGTGCACTGGCCGTTCGACATGGCGGGCGGCGTACTGGTCGGCACGGCCGGCGCGCTGGCCGCGCACCTGTACGGACAACGCGCGACCGCGCTGCTCGAACGGCTCGGCGATTCGGTGCATGCAGTCGTGATGGGGCGCCGGCACGCGCCGTAAGCGGGGGGATCGGGCCGGACGCCGTCAGCCGGGTGTCCTGGCCGGTTCAGCCGATGCGGATGGTCCGCCGCCCGCATCGTGCAGTTCGGGCGTATCGGCCGGATGTTGCGCGGCGTCGCGGTCGAGCGCGCTTTCCTTCAGGATCGCGCACATCGCGACGAACAGCGCAAGTACCACCGCGGCAAGGCCGCAATAGCCGGCGATCTTCAGGTTGCGAAGGAAAGGCGAAGCGGGGCTTTCTTTTGTCATGACCGGACGCTCCTGGGCAGGCTGCGACGGCTGTCGCCCGACAGCGGCGTCGCACACACAGATATATACCAGTCGCGATAGCGGTGCCAAGCCCGCTGGTGCGCCGACGCGACGATTGTGTCATCCGCCGGTCAACCGGGTACGCCTTTGACGGCTACCCGCATCCGTCAGTCTTCCAGGGTTTCGTGCACGGCCGCCGCGCCGCGCTTCCAGTAGGCCGCCGCGCGGATGCGCGATTTGTCGACGCCGCGCTCGCCGGTCAGGTGCTGGCGTACCGCGCGTATCGACAGCGCTTCGCCTGCCGCCCACACGTAGCCGTCGCCGGACGGCGGCAGCGGCAGGTCGCGCACAGCATTCAGCAGTACGTCGCCGTTCGCGGCGTCGGCTTCGGCGCGGAAGCGCCAGATTTCATGCACGTCGGCGCGCGTGTCGAACGCGATCTGCGCGGTGCGATCCGCGACTTCCATCACGACGACCGCACGCGCACCGGCCGGCAATTCCTCGAGGCGCCGCGCGATAGCCGGCAGCGCCGTATCGTCGCCGATCAGCAGGTGCCAGTCGAAACCGGTCGGGACAACGAACGAACCGCGCGGGCCGCCGATGCCGAGCCATTGGCCGACGCGTGCCTGGGCGGCCCACTGCGACGCAGGGCCCGGATGGTTCAGCACGAATTCCAGGTCGAGTTCGCGGGCGGCGCGGTCGAAGCGGCGCGGCGTGAAGTCGCGCGCGACCGGCCTCGGTTCGCCTTCCGGAAACTCCGGACCGTTCGCGCCGAGCGTCGGCATCGCAGGCCGTTCGGCGCCGGGCGGCGGGAAAAATACCTTCACGTGATCGTCGAACGACGCGGATTCGAAATCCGCGAGATCGGGGCCGCCGAGCGTGACGCGCAGCAGGTGCGGCGTCACGGCATGCACGCGCAGGACCTGCAGCAAGCGGAACTTGAGGGTGTGGCGCACGCGGGTCACGGTGCGCTCGGATGTGTTCTGCATCAATCCGTTCTCCTGAGGTTTGACGGGGCGGCGCGGATCACGCGCCGGTGCCCCCTTCGATTTCGCCCGTCGCGCGGCGCAAGATGGTCGCGACGCGGCGCTGTTCATCCGGGCCGGCTGCGCTCTTGTGCAGCAACGCGCGCTTGAGTGCGAGGCGCGCCTCGACGAACTCCGGCAGCCAGCCTGCTTGCGTTTCGTCCTGCGTTTCGTTGCCCGCCGATTCCCCGGCGAACGCACGGCGCATGAACTCCATCTTGCGCGCGAGGTGCGTGAGGCGTGCGAACAGCGTGTCGACCCGTTCGCGCTGGGCGTCGAGATGGGTGCGGCCGGCGTCGGTCAGTGCATAACGCTTGCGGTTGCCTTCCGCCTGCGACGCGACGAAGCCGACTTCTTCGAGATACGTGAGCGCCGGATACACCATGCCGGGGCTCGGGCTGTAGAAACCGTTCGAACGCGTGTCGAGCGCCTTGATCAGCTCGTAACCGTGACTCGGCTGCTCGGCGACGAGCGCAAGCAACAGCAACTGGAGATCGTCGGAGCTGAACTGGCGGCCGCGTGGCATGCCGTCGTCGCCGAAATCGCCAAAGCCGCCGCGCCCGCCGCGGCCGCCGAACGGGCCGCCGCCACCGAACGGATCGTGGCCGCGACGGTGGCGGCCGATCGCGTACCAGAGACCGGCGAACCAGTCAGGGCGGGCATGCGCACCATGACCGTCGCTTCGGGCATGGCCGCGGGAAGGGTTGTGTCGCATGATCGTGTCCTATATGTCGGAAAACATATCTAAAGATATATATCGAAAGATAGGCCGTCAAGGGGATTTATTGGGGATGGATGGTGGGGGCCGGCTAAAAGGTGACCTCTTTTGTAGGTTGGCAAAAAAGGTGATCTCTTTTGCGGTATTTGAACAAAACTATCAAATTATTATTTTCAATAGTCTAAATTCGAGCGGGCGAGTCCGGTTGCCAAGGCATCGAACATCTGTCGATCCGCTTGCCTGTCTCGGTAGACGAGCGTGCCGACATAGTCGACTCGACGCTCTGAGCACGCTTGCTGGAGCAATCCACGATTAGGAGGGCCTATGCAGAATTGGGTGTTACGGTAAAGTTGCGAAGAGCAAATTCAGCCCCTCGGAAATGAGGGGATGCGCGATGATTGCATCGCGAACGGCCATATAAGGCAGTCCGCCGAGCATCGCCATTTGCACGGCTGTCGTCACGTCACCAGCGCCGGTACCCAGCATCGTGAATCCGAGGATCCTGCCGGTATCTGGCTCGACCAGCGCCTTCATGAAACCCCGAGTTTTTCCGTCGGTACGCGCGCGCGGCACCGACGTCATCGGCAGCTTCGCCACACGGACGTCGATCTTCAGGGCATCTGCTTCTGATTCGTTCAAGCCGACGCGGCCCAGTTCCGGATCGATAAACAGCGCATAGGGGATGATGCGCTTTTCGGTACTCGCCGGACGGCCTTCGATACCCGCCTTGAGAACGCGGTAGTCGTCGAACGACGCGTGCGTGAACATCGGCGTGCCGGCGACCTCGCCGATTGCCCAGGTGCGCTCGGCTGTGGTTGCAAGCCGGTGGTCGACCTTGATTAAGCCTCGTGCATCTGTCTCGACGCCCGCGAGATCCAGCCCGATCGCATCCGTCTGAGGCTTGCGCCCGGCGGCCACAAGCAGGTGCGTACCGGTCACGGAGCTTCCGTCGGCGAAATCAACCGTGACGCTCGCACCGCTTCTGCCGTGGACCGCAACAATCTTCGTGCCGAGCCTAAGCTCGATGCCGTCCTCGAGAAGCGTCTGCTGGATCACCACGCTGACATCCTCGTCTTCGCGCATCGCGACGCGCGGCGTATCGCTGAGCAGGGTGACCCGGCTGCCAAGACGACGAAACGCCTGGGCCATCTCGAGGCCGATGTAGCCGCCGCCCAGCACCACGAGGTGTTCGGGTAGCACGTCGAGGCGCAATGCTTCGACATGGGTGAGCGGATGCGCATCGCGCAGCCCGGTGATATCGGGCATGGCCGCCACGGTGCCGGTGTTGATGTAGACGTTTTCGCCTTTGTAGACGGTTTCGGCCCCGTCGTCGGACCGCACCACGATCGTACGCGGTCCGACAAAGCGGCCGGCGCCGATGACGAGGTCGAGGCCCGACTGCTCGAACGCGCGACGATTGATCTCGATCATGCCGCCCACCACGGACCTAACGCTTTCGGACACGCGCTCCATATTCGCCGACAACTCCGGTTGCTTCGAAGCTTCCCGCCACACCTGCATCGAGCGCGCCGCATGAATAAGCGCCTTGCTCGGGATACAGGCGACGTTGATGCAGGATCCCCCAATCATGCCGCGCTCGATTACCGCAACCCGTTTACCTTGGCGTGCCATATCCATCGCGAGCGATTTGCCGCCTTTTCCGCCACCGAGAAACAGATAGTCGTATCGTTTGGTTTCTGCCATTTCGAGATCCTTTTCGTTTCAATGAACGCTGGAGCGTGCGCGATCGAATCGGCAGATCGCCCGCACGCAGTTTCCGGTGTCCCGTGCCGGCGAAGCACGGACTTCCGCCGGCACGGAGTTGCCTCGCCGCATCAGCGCGAGCCGAGTTTCTCGATTGCGTCGCGAACGCCTGCCCCGTAGGCCGGGTCCACACGATGGAAGTGGTCGAGCTGGCGCTGGACGATTTCCACGGGAACGCCGGCGATATGCCGGGCGATGTTGTCGAACAGCCGCGCACGCTGCCCGGCATCGAACAGGCGGAAGAGCGCGGCCGGCTGGCTGTAGTAATCGTCGTCCTCGCGATGGTCGTAGCGGTCCACCGCGCCAGCCGCGAGCGGCGGCTCGGGCGCGTTGCGGTCCTGCGCGAATTCGCCGAAGCTGTTCGGCTCGTAGTTCACCGTGCTGCCCAAATTGCCGTCAACGCGCATCGCGCCGTCGCGATGAAACGAATGGACCGGGCACTTCGGCGCGTTCACCGGAATCTGATGGTGATTCACGCCCAGCCGGTAACGCTGCGTGTCGCCGTACGAAAAGAGGCGGCCCTGCAACAGCCGGTCGGGCGAGAAGCCGATGCCGGGCACCACGTTCGCCGGCGTGAACGCGGCCTGCTCCACGTCGGCGAAGTAGTTTTGTGGATTGCGGTTCAGCTCGATCACGCCGACGTCAATCAGCGGGTAGTCCGCATGCGGCCACACCTTCGTGATGTCGAACGGGTTGTACGGCACCTTAGCCGCATCGGCCTCGGGCATCACCTGGATACGGAACGCCCAGCGCGGGAAATTGCCATGATCGATGTTCTCGACGAGGTCGCGCTGTGCGCTCTCACGGTCGTGCGCGACGACCTGAGCAGCTTCGTTGTTCGTATAGTGCTCGACACCATTGAGCGACTTGAAATGGAACTTCACCCAGAAACGTTCGTCGTTCTCGTTGACGAGCGAATAGGTATGCGAGCCGAAGCCATGCATTTGCCGGTAGTTCTTCGGAATGCCGCGATCGCTCATCAGGATGGTGACCTGATGCAGTGACTCGGGGTGGCGCGACCAGAAATCCCACGCGGCGATGTTGCTGCGCAGGTTCGTGTGCGGGTCGCGTTTCTGTGTGTGGATGAAATCGGGAAACTTGAGCGGATCGCGAATGAAGAAGACCGGCGTGTTGTTGCCGACGACGTCCCAGTTCCCGTCTTCGGTGTAGAACTTGATCGAGAAGCCGCGCACGTCGCGCTCGGCATCGGCGGCGCCGCGTTCGCCGGCCACCGTGGAGAAACGGATGAACAGCGGTGTCTCGGTGCCGACTCGCGAAAACACCTTCGCCTTCGTGTATTGCGTGATGTCGCGCGTCACCGTGAGGGTGCCGAACGCGCCGGAGCCCTTTGCGTGCACGCGGCGCTCCGGGATCACCTCACGGTCGAAGTGGGCGAGCTTTTCAAGCAGCCATACGTCCTGGAGCATCACGGGGCCGCGCGAACCGGCGGTCATCGAGTTCTGGTTGTCCGCGACGGGCGAGCCGGCGGCATTCGTGAGAAGGTTGGAATTCATGATCCGATGTCGACGCGCAGGTCGAAGGAGAAGGTAGGAAAAGCTGGCCTACGCCGCGGGAGCGGCGTACCTGGCAGAGCGCCGTCGACGTCGTCGCGCGCCGGCCAAACGCCGCGTGTTACGACTGCAGGAAAGCGAGCAGGTCGGCGTTGACCTGATCCGCATTCACCACGCACATTCCGTGCGATCCGCCCGCGTAGACCTTCAGCGTCGCGTTCTTTACGATCCCGGCCGACAGCCGGCCCGAGTCTTCGATCGGCACAATCTGGTCGTCGTCGCCGTGCAGGATCAGCGTCGGCACGTCGATCTTCTTCAGGTCTTCGGTGTAATCCACTTCCGAAAACTCGCGGATGCACTGGTATTGGCCGTGAATGCCACCGGTCATGCCCTGCGCCCAGAACGCGTCGATTGTGCCTTGCGACACCTGGGCATCGGCGCGATTGAAGCCGAAGAACGGGATCGCGAGATCCTTGTAGAACTGTGAGCGGTTGTCGGCGACGCCCTTGCGGATTCCGTCGAATGCGTCGAGCGGCAGGCCGCCCGGATTCGCGTCGGTCTTCAGCATGATCGGCGGCACGGCACCGATCAGCACCGCCTTCGCGACGCGATTCGTGCCGTGCCTGCCGATGTAGTGAGCGACTTCCCCACCGCCCGTCGAATGGCCCACCAGCGTCGCTTCACGCAGATCCAGCGCGTCCAGCAGCGCGGCGAGATCGTCGGCGTAAGTGTCCATGTCGTTGCCTTGCGACGGCTGGTCCGAACGTCCGTGACCGCGGCGGTCGTGTGCGATCACGCGATACCCGTGTTGCAACAGGAACAGCATCTGCGCGTCCCACGCATCTGCGTTGAGCGGCCAGCCGTGGGAGAATACGACCGGACGGCCTGCGCCCCAGTCCTTGTAGAAAATTTGCGTGCCGTCTTGTGTGGTGATGGTGCTCATGGTCTTCCCGGAATGAGTGAGGAATGCGTCGAGGGGCCTCAGAAGCCTTCCAGCACGATCTTGCCCTTTGCGCGGCCGGCTTCGAGCAATGCGTGCGCACGGCGCAGGTTGGCGGCGTCGATCCTGCCGAGGTGTTCGCCGACGGTGCTCTTCAGCACGCCGTCGTCGATCAGCGTGGCGACGCGCTCGAGCAGCGCGTGCTGGCGAATCATGTCAGGCGTGCGATACATCGACCGCGTAAACATGAATTCCCAGTGGAGAGAAATCGACTTGCGCTTCAGCGGCATCGCATCGAGCGTCGCCGGATCGTCGATCAGCGCAAGCTGGCCTTCGGGCTTCAGGATCTCGACGATTTGCGCGTAGTACGTGTCGGTATGGGTGAGGCTGATCACGTGATCGACCTGCTCAATACCGGCTACGGCCAGTTGCGACTTGAGCGGCTTTGCATGGTCGATGACGTGATGCGCGCCTAGCCCGGCGACCCACGCCTGCGTTTCCGGCCGCGACGCCGTACCGACGACCGTCAGCGCGGTCAGCTTGCGCGCTAGCTGGATCAGGATCGAGCCGACGCCGCCGCCAGCACCGATCACGAGCAGGCTTTGCCCGGCTCCGCCGCCCTCCGCGACATGCAGGCGATCGAACAGCAACTCCCACGCGGTAATGGCGGTCAGCGGCAGCGCAGCAGCGTCGGCCGCCGATAGCGTAGCCGGCCGGCGGCTCGCGATGCGCTCGTCCACGAGGCCGTATTCCGCATAGCTGCCCGGCCGCGTGATGTCGCCCGCATACCAGACCCGGTCGCCCGGCGCGAACAGTTCGACGCTGCCGCCGACCGCCTCTACCGTGCCCGCCGCGTCCCACCCGAGAATCCGAGGCTCGCCCGGCTGCACGCCCTGACGCAGTTTCAGGTCGACGGGATTGACCGCGATGGCGTCGATCCGCACGAGCAGATCGCGGGGCCCCGGTTCCGGCTTGGGCAGTTCGGCTTCGTACAGCGACTGCGGATCATCGATCGGCAGGCCGGCCGTGGCGTAAACGATGGCTTTCATGAAGCAGTCCTCATGATGGAAGATGGGTGGCGGCGCTCATGCGCCATCCAGAAACACGCGCACGTGCGATACGTACGCAGATGCGTACTGAAACAGCGCGCCGTGGCCGGAATTCGGATAGACGATCAAGGTCGCATTCGGCAAGCCATCGGCGAGCAGGAGCGAGTTCTTCGTCGGAATCATGATGTCGTTGTCGCCGTTGGTCACGAGCACCGGATGCGCGATGCCCGCCAGTTTCCCGCGCACGTCGCCACGCCAGTTCGCCCAGGCGATCATCGCCTGCAGTTGTGCCGTAGCCACCCGAGCGCCCGCCGGCGTGTCGCGCTCGGTGCCGCGCGTCTCGAGGCGGTCGATAAACGCCGCGGCGGCGACCTGGGCGTCGGCGGTGGCGGGGAAGAACAGGCGCTTGAGCTTCTCGTTCATCGGCATGTCACCGTCCGTGTAGATCGCGACGAGCTCGGGGCGGTCCATGCCCGCGCCTTCTCCGCCTTCGGGTGCGCTGCCTGAAAGGATCAGGCGGCCGATGGCGGCCGGCCGCGCGAGCGCGATTTCCTGCGCGACGAAGCCGCCCAGCGAAAACCCGAGAATGTGCAGCCTCGTCAGGCCGATCGCGTCGATGAAACGCATCGCATGCTCGGCCATTCCGGCGACCGTCGTCGGCACTTCGCCGCCCGACGCGCCGACGCCTGCGTTGTCGAACAGGATCACCTCGCGATCCTCGGCGAGCGCATCGACGATCGCCGGATCCCAGTTGTCGAGCGTGCCCGTGAAGTGTTGCAGACAGAGGAGCGGCACGCGGCCGCTGCGACCAAACCGGCGAAACGCGTAGCGCACGCCCGCCGCGTCCACATATTGCGTCGGCGCGTTGGCGGCCCGAATCGTAGAATTCATGGTTGCAAGTCCTTTCGACGCGCGTCGCGCGTTCGTCGATGTCAAAGTAGCGTGATGTCGTGCAGGTCGATCGACACGACGAGCGGTTGCTCGACCGAGGTGCCGTCTTGCTGGCGTGGATAGATCCGCCGGCGGGTCGGGATGCGAATCCCGGAGACCGTGGTATAGCCGTCGACGTAGTGCGCGCCCGGTGTGCTGCCGGCAATCTCGACGTCGTAGTCGAGGCGCCGGACCAGATGGTCGGATCCGACGTAGATCGCCTGGACCTTGCTGAACACTTCGAGCGAAGCCGGATAACGCACGACGATCTTTCGCCAGGTCTCGCCGCGTTCATGCCATTGCCCTGCGTCCTCGGACTCGACGCCGTCCCAGGCAAGAAGAAACGGCGTGTTCAGATACGTCCACATCGCGCAGCCGGCGAAAAACGCGAGCTGCAATGCGTCCCAGCCGGTTTCCAGCACGTGGCCGGCGAACGACGCGCGGGGCTGGTCGCGTGCATCCAGGATGTGCTCGTTACCGTCGAGCAGCGCAACGTGCCCGCCCGTGAAATCGCTGCGTGCGGCGAGGGTTCCGAACGGCGCGTGCGAAGCCCACTGGCGGTCGGTCGCCACGGTCACGGACGTACGGTCAAGCACACCGGCTTGCCCCTTCAACGGCCACAGGACGCCGCCCTGCACCAGGTTCGCGCGAACGCGGGTGAACTTGCGCCACTGGGCCAGCCCGCCATGTGCGTCGATGATCGTTTGAGCGAGTGTGTTCATGCTGCGGCTCCGTTGGGTTCGTCATTCATCACGAGGACCGCGCGAAAGCGGACTTCCGCGCGCATCATCCGGTCATACGCCAGTTGTGCGTGGTCGAGCGGGAACGTTTCGACGAGCGGCCGCACGTTCTGCAGCTGCGCGAACGACAACGTCTCCTCGTTGTCGGCGACCGTGCCGGTCAACGCGCCCGCCACGGAGCGGCCGCCGAACACGAGATCGAGCGCGTTCAACGTGATCGGCTCGCCCGGTACCGCCACGACGACGAGCTTGCCGCGCGGTGACAGCCCTGGCACCACGTCAGACATGCCCTTGCCGGTCGGCGCGGTGCCCAGGATGACCTTGGCGCCACCTAGCGCGCGCAGCGCGCCCGGGACGTCTTCGACGCTCGCGTCGATATAGCGGCGCGCGCCGAGTTCCAGCGCAAGCGCGCGCTTGTCGGCACCGCGTGCAATCGCGACGGTATGAAAGCCCATGCGGTTCGCGAACTGGACCGCGAGATGCCCGAGCCCGCCGATTCCATGAATCGCGACGACGTCGCCCGCGCGGGCGCCCGCGTTGCGCAGTGCGTTGAACGTGGTCAACCCCGCGCACAGTAGTGGCGCGGCCTCTGCTGCATCCAGTTCCTCGGGCACGCGGACGAGACCGCGGGCCTCGGCCAGCATCATTTCGGCGTAGCCGCCATCGACCGTCATGCCCGTGATGACCGGATTCTCGCAATTGACGGCGTCGCCATGCCGGCACGACGGGCATACGCGATCCTCGCCACCGAGAAAGCCGACACCGACGCGCTGGCCGATTTCCCAGCCGGCAACGCCTTCACCGATCGCGTCGATGCGCCCGACGACTTCGTGGCCAGGCACGCGCTGAGCCGCACCGTCCTGCGTCGCACGCTCGACGGTCGCGCTGTCGGAATGACAGACGCCGCAAGCCTCGACGCGAATGCGAACCTGCCCATATGCCGGGCGCTGCACCAGCCGATCGACGATGCTCAATCGGCCGGGGCCCGTTACGACTGCGGCGCGGTAAGTCGTTTGCTGTTCCATGTGCCCTCCGTTATTCGAAGCGAAAATCGGACAGATCGACGCCGACGATCAACGGCTCGGGCAGCGCGACGTTCTCGGGCGTACGCGGGTAGATGCGAAAGCGGGTCGGCATCCGGATGCCCTGCACCTCGACGTAATCGCCGACGTAGCGAGCCGCGGCATTGCGCCCCTGGATGTCGACTTCATAGTCGTGACGGCGCAGCAGGCCGTCGGCATCGAAATAGAACGTCTGGGTCGCGCTGTGGGTCGCGATGGACGGCGCGAATTCGACTCGCAGCCGCCGCCACGTGAGCCCATCGACGGTCCACGGGTCGATTTCGTGCGCGTCGATACCGTCGTGTCGAAGCAGGAACGGCGACGTCAGGTAAGTCCACATCGTGTAGCCGGCGAAATAGGCGAGTTGCGGATTCGACCACGGTGTCTCCATCTCGTACCCGTCGAACGACGCGCGAGGCTGCTCGAGCGTCTCGATGACGCTCCCGTTCGGACGCCGGATCTCGACGCGAGACGGCGTATAGACGGAATGGGCGTCGGTCGGCGCGAACGGTTCGTGCGACACGCGCTGCTCGTGAAGATCGACCGTTACACGGCAATCGGTCAGCACACCGTCCCGTTGCTTCAGCGACCACAGCGCGCCGGTGTGATGGAGGCGGGCGGAGACTGTCCGGAAACCGAGAAAGCGGTCGAGCCCACCCGCGGCGTCCAGCGCCAGCTGGATCAAGCGATTCATTAAAGTGTCCTAATCGAAATATCGGGTTGTCGTATCGAAGCGACTGGCATCGTCATGTATTCGCGACGCTGGCGAGCGACGCCCGCGCCGCGGTCGATCGTGTCGCGTATGCGCGTGCTACGACGTCGCGCCGACGAATGCGGCGATATGCCGGGCGGTCGATCGCGGATGTTCGAGTTGCGGGCCGTGCCCGGCACGCGGGAACGTCACCAGATGCATCGTCGGCAACTGGCCGTTGAGCGCGTACCAGTTCTCGACCGGGAAGACGATGTCGTGGTCCCCGCCGATATGGAGAACGGGAATCGGTGTCGACTTCAGTGCGTCGAGCACCGCATCTGCCGGAAACGCGGGATTTTTCGGACCGTCTCCGAGCTGCTTCCCTGCCCATTCGTACGGTACCGGCGGGCTAGCATCCGCGCGCGGCTGCGCGAGTCGCTGCGCGGACGCTTCGGCCGCGGCGCGGCTCGCCGGCGAAGCCGGTTCGAAGAACAGTGAGACGAAGTCTTCGAAGTCGTTTTCGCGTTTCGCCATTTCGTAAAACAGCGGGTCTGCCGGCTTGACCAGCGGGCCCGGCGGCGTCGTCGCGATCAACACCGCGTGGCTGATCAATCGAGGCGCGGTGGCCAATACGATCTGCGCGACCATGCCGCCGATCGACCATCCGCCGATCACGACCTTGCCGAGTTCCAGCGCGGCGATCAAATCGATCGCGTCCTTGGCGAGCGACGCCGGACTATAGGTCGGCTCGCCGCTCGACTGGCCGAGACCGCTGTAGTCGAACGTCGTAACCTGGAAGCCTTGCTCGACCAGACTGTCCAGGAACAGGGAGTCCCACGAGTCCATCGTTCCGCGAAATCGCACGCAAAGCACCAGCGGTATTCCGCTTCCGAACGTGCGATACGCGAGACGCCGGCCTGCGACCTCGACAAATCGGGTCGTGGCATTCGTGCTTTGAGAAACATGAGCCATATATATGTCCGCTGTTTGAGCCAGTCATTCAGTAAATAAATTTCCTCGCTAAACGAGGCGCGGCAAATCATCTACTTGCCCGGATGCCGTAATCAGGACGCCTGCGGCATACACGTTCACGTCACCCCGTCGCGACGAAAACTTTCCGATCGCTGCGCAGGTGATTGCGGAATCCGGCCCGATAAATTCGATCAACGCGTTGACCTGCTCGCCGGAAAGCAGCGGGCAGCCATTTCCGTCCATGACGTTGACGACCAGAACGATGCTTGCATCCTGATCGATCTTCGCTCGGACGCCCGTCAGGTCGACGTCCGATCCGCCATCGACCACGACTACCTCGACGGCCCGGCGACAGCGCGTCGTCAGTTCGTCGGCCATCTCGTTGAGAAGCGGCCGAATCTCGTCGATCAGAACAAGGTCATAGCCGTTTTTCGCAAGATGCTCCGCGTAAGCGGCGCCTATGATCGACAGCGCCCTGCTTACGACGGCGGTTCCGCGACCCGGCGACATGGCTGTTTGCATGCTCGGCAGTGCGTTGAATCGAGTGCTTATCATCCGCGCGGTCAGCGTGCTTTTCCAACGACATTTATAATCATTTTTTCGGACACGACGGACGGTGGCGAGGATGCATCGGATTGGCTATTTGCTGACTGACGAATTTCAGGTCATGGCCATCGGCACGCAAACGATATTCGAGTTCGCGAATGTGCTAGCACGCGAACGTGTCTATCAGGTGACGAACTATTCGGTTTCCGGGGGGCCGATTCGCTCGTCCCTGGGTGTCTCGGTCGTAACCGAAGCGATGAACAGCCGGACTGCCGCGGACACGTGGATGATCAGTGGCGTGATCGATCCGACCAATCACGTCACGCCCGCCAGCGAGCTCGAATTGATCGTCGATGCTTCCGCGCGCTCGCGACGCATTGCGGGACTGTGCACCGGCGCGTTCGCACTGGCGGAAGCGGGCCTCCTCGACGGGCGACGTGCCACCACGCATTGGGCCTATGTGGAAGCGTTGAAAGCACGCTACCCTCTCACACAAGTCGAGGACGATCGCATCTTTATCGTCGACGAGTCCATCTGGACGTCAGCGGGACTTACCGCGGCGATGGACCTCGCGCTCGGCATGGTTGAGAAGGATCTCGGCCCGGATATCGCGACCTCGGTCGCGCGCGTGCTCGTCATGGAGCGTCGGCGCTCCGGCGGACAGCCGCAGCGGTCGCAACTGCTCGAACTCGCACCGAAGTCGGACAGAATCCAGATGGCGCTGGCGTATGCGCGTCAGAATCTGTCGAAGCCGCTGCGCGTCGATGATCTGGCAAAGGCCGCGCATCTCAGCACGCGGCAGTTCGGGCGCATTTTCCTCTCCGAGACTGGTCAGTCTCCGGCCAAGGCGATCGAGCAACTTCGTCTGGAGGTCGCGAGGAACATGGTGGAATGCAGCCGGCATTCCCTCGAGATCATCGCACGCGAGACCGGATTCCGTGACCGGCGCCATTTGCGTGAAGTGTTCGTACGCGGGTATGGAGTCAGCCCCCAATCACTGAGGCGAGATAGCCGCAGTCAAGCTGCCGGCGAGACCGTTTAGTAGTATTGGCGCGTCACTCTTAAGGTTTTGCGGGCACAGCCTGCGGCATGTCAGCAAAACTCTCTTGCCGTCGTCGGCAGCGCCCGGAGTAGCTCGGACCGATCGACGAGCTTGCTCGTGATTAGCTGCTATTTGGCAGACCCGCAACGGGTGTTCTCAATCTTATCCGGCGGCGCCTGCTTCAAGCGATGTGATATAGCGCAGCAAGTCCTCTGTACGTCCCTCCGATACAAGCTGTTCGGCAGTCTTGTAGTCAAAGATTGGCAACGGATCATTGCGATACCAGAAGAGCGCGCTCTGCACGTCACCTGAGATATCGGTTGCCGCCCGGATGATCCGAAGCGCCTCTCGAAGGAACTTCTGGACGCTCTCCGAGCCCTCCAGGCGGCTCACCGTGTTGCGGTGTACATGGGCCAGCCGCGCGAGCGTCTGCATATCGATGTGCAAGGCAACTGCGAAACGTCTTGCCGAGATGATCGGAGCGATGCTTATCGGCTCTCTCAATGACGCCATGAATTGGGCGAAATCGCCGGACCTGCCGGTAATGTCGGATTCCATGAGGGTGTCCGGTTGCACACCTAGACCGCTCAATTGCGCCATCGAGATTCAGAAGCGGTCGCCGCGGCCCCATCCCTCGTAGAACACATCATGAGCCGGCTGAAACCGGAATCGGTCGGATATCGCCAAGACTCGCTTGTGTGGGTGCCTCGCCCAGCCATTGCATGAATTCGCCCACATGCTGCGCCCAAAGATCGGGACGAGTCATCGTGAAATGGCCTGGCGATGACGGTGTGCCCTGCTGCACCAGATACCGGCCATGCTGAAGCGTCGGCACAAGTCGCTCGAGAACGCGCAGGGTGTCGGGGTTGAATTCGTCGTCGGAGAAATTCAGGGCAAACAGCTTGGCCCGAATCCTGGAAAGCCCTGGCTCGGGATCGTAGTCAAACGACGACTTGAGCGAATAAAGAATGTCGTTCGCGTCGACATGCTCCGCCTGGAAGCGCACGGTCGCGAGAAACTTGCTTGCCGCCGCGCCGTCCGGAATTTCCTGCTGTAGCGCGGGCGCACTGTCGATCATCATTCGCAACACACCGAAGCCTTGGACCCAGCCTCGGGGCGTTTGCGTGTACTGCCCGCTCTTCCAGTCGGGATCGGAACGGATCGCGTCGATCACCATGCGCCGCCACAGCAGATTGCGGCCCGAGACCGTAATCGGTAGTGAGACCACGGGCATGACGCCGTCCATCATGTCCGGATATGTTTCCGCCCATTGCCAGGCGTTCATGCCGCCCATCGACATGCCGAGAATCGCATGAAGATGCTCGATGCCCAAGGTTTCGGTCACCAGCTTGTGCTGGAGATCGACGATGTCGCCGTAATCGTAGTTTGGAAATTTCGCCCTTAACCCGTCACTCGGTTTGCTCGACTGGCCGTGGCCCACGTTGTCGGGAAAAATCAGGTAGTAGCGATTCGCGTCGAGTGGACGTCCCCGGTCGAACAGCGCTTTTGTGTAGGTCGGACTCAGCAGCGTTCGACTGTCCGCGCCGGTCCAGTGCAGGACCAGGACGGCGTTGTCAACGGCACCATGGGCATTGCGATGCGGCGTGCCGAGCGTTGCGTAGTGGATCCTCAGCCGGGGCAGCGTCTGGCCATCCCGGAACCGGTAGTTGTCGAACCAGGCATCGGCCTCGACGGCCGTCGGATTCGCGCGCGGGTCCCGCGGCGCCGTCGCTTCGCCGGCGGAGGCGGCCGACGGGATACCGGGCTGCGCCGACGCGGTGTCCTCAAACGTGGGGCCGCACAGCAGCAAGCCGAACAGCACGCTGGCTGCGGCACGGGTACGACGAAAGTTCACGATGATTTCCTTGTCCGATTGAAGAAGCGGTTTTGCACTGGGCGCGCTGGTGCTGTTGCTTCGGCAAGCTTCACCGCACGTTCGGGAGGCCCGGGCGGCGGCGCAGCAGGTCGAACGCCATGATGTGGCTCGCTCCTGAAATTCCGACACCGTAGAACGGAATCAATGCCATCGGCAGCGTCTGGATGCCGGACATGCGGGGATCGTTGAGCAGGAAATAGGTCAATCCCGTACCGACCGCCACGACGAAATCTGCGAACCCGAACAGGTGAAAGATCAGATACCGGTTGCGTGTTTTCGGCAGCATGGTGACGCCGAACGCCATCAACCCCGCGATGAGATCTCCCCATCCCGCGTTCCTGACGAATGCTTCCGGCAGGAGATCGTGCGCCCCGTACCAGAAGAAGACGAGCGCGGCCGCAATCCTCCAGATATGAAACGCCGTCAGCGTTCTTAGCCCGATGGTCGCGATGTATGTTCGAAAGCTCCGGGACATCGAATAAACGGCAACCGGCGCCACGATACCGAGGGCAATGAGGCAGGCGAGCCCCAGCGGGTAGATCGCTCGATAAACCCCCGCTTCGGCCGCCGCGGCAACGGCCAATCCCCAGACGATCAGCACACCCAGCAAGCCCGTCCCGCCGTTCTTCCGGATCTCGACGATCTGATTCATTTCCGGATCCAATTAGGTTAACTAAGCATTGATCGAATTACCGGTATCGACTGGACGTGACGCCGTAGATTAAAGCGCGCCTTTTCTGCCGTCTTCGGACACCTTCAGAAGCGGCACCGACTTGAGCAGGGTTTCCGGCTGCACCCGCTCCCAGAGACTTCCTTTGCCTTGCTGCCGGCCACGCTCGTCTTCGCGTCGAAGCCATTGCTCGACGGTCCGGATACGGTTCGGATGGATTTCGTCGAGTAGCGCGTAGTCGCGGCGGATGACGCCGTGCTTCCAGATGTTCCAGAATCCGGTGAAGTTGTCGCGGAAACTCATCGTGCTCTTGTCATTCGGGTCCGCGTTGTATCCGGCGGGCGAGCTCGCCGCCATCTTGAGCGGGCCGTTCCAGTAAGTATCCAGATCCGTGTCGATGTAGCGCGCCGGATGCCCCGTTACCCGCTCGAACGCCTCGGCCAGCTTCCCGTACTCGACGTGCTCGATGGCGACCTGGAGGTCCATGCCGTTCGCGCGCTCCGGGTGATCGAACAGCCAGCGCGCGTAGTAGCCGCAATCCTCCAGTGCGACATGCGGCACCGCGCCGTTGCCGAGCGGCACGCGCCAGGTGACGACTCCGTCCTCGACGAAGGGCATCATCGGCGTCTTCGCCGAAATGGCCATCTCCATGTATGGCCCGGTGGTGAACACGGCCGCGCCCATGCGGTCCCGGTTCGTCTGGTTCTGGAACAGGATCCATTCGCCTACGCGGCCTTTGCCGTCGTAGTGGCCAGCACGAAAGCGCGAATCGTAGCCGGCCTGTTTGAGCGCGTAGTCGAGGTTGCCATACACGAAGAACTCGATGCCTTCTTCCAGCGCGATTTCGTAGCAACGCATCGCCCAGTAGATCTCCGTTTTCTCGCCGGTGTTGAACCCGTCCAGATTGACGTATGCACCGTCGCAGCCGCGAAAGCCTGCCCGCAGAACGGCTTCGTCGGCAAACGTGCCTTTCAGGATCGACACGTTGCCGAGTGCGAGCAGCGCCTTGGCGCGCCGGGAATCGGGATCCCGGCTCAACGCGCGAACGGAATACTTGCCGTCCGCGACGAGCGCGCTGATGACAGGCAGGCCCTGCGCGCCTGTACCACCGATGACGAAGATTCTGGAAGGGGCGTGAGGAGGCATGATGGTTTCCTTGAGTTCGATGCTACGGACGCTCACTGACGACATCGGTCAACAAGTGGGACACTCACTCTTATAATAAGAGTGAGTGTCCCACAAGACAAGAATTTTTCGGCACTTGAACTGGGAAGGCGGCGGGCTCTTGGGCGGAAGCGTCCTGTCGACGTTTGCGCGACTCTTATAATGAGACTCACTCTCGGCGACGATCGCCGGGGCTAATCAGGGAAACGGCCATGCGCTCGAAGGGTTTTGACGGAATGGTGTGCCCGATTGCCGGCGTCATGGCGGCGATCGGCGACCGGTGGGGCTTGCTGATACTGCGCGACCTTGTCTGCGGGCTCAGCCGGTACGACGAGTTTCGCCAGTCGTCCGGCATCACCAACGCGACGCTCAGCGACCGGCTCAAGCATCTGGAGGCCAACGGCCTCGTTGAGCGTCGGCGCTATCAGGTGAATCCGGAGCGATTTGAGTATCTCCTGACTCACAAGGGCTGGCAGATCGCCCCGGTGATGCCGGTACTTGCCCAGATTGGGGACAGTCTGGACGTTTCCGGCGCATCGGCGCCTCCGATGAAGTTCGTGAATCGAAAGACAGGCGCCGAGGTGCGGTGGAGCTTTATCGATCAGGAGACGGGGGAGCAGACCAGCGCGGCGGATCTTGAGGTCCAGGAAGGTCCCGGTGCAGACGAGCTGGTCCGCTGGCGCCTGTCGTACGGTAACCGGCGTCGCCGAAAAGCAGATCCGCCAGGCGGACGAGCGCCTGCTTGATGGTCGCCCGGGTTTCTCCGTAGAACTTCATCAGGTCCTTCCCGGACACCTCGTCAGGCAGCATGCTGCGCCGGCGATCGTGGGCGATCCTGGCGAGCAGCGCATCCCCGGCCCTCGCCGAGTGTTTCGCTTGATCAGCTCGACATCTCGTGATGCCCGCCGACGTCGCCCGGCGTGCAGGCGCTGATCGAAACAGGCGGCGCCCTGTCGATTGATAACCTCGGTGCATCAATTCTTCCAAAAATCGCACTTATCGTTTGATCGACGCCGGGAGAACATTCCGGAAAACGACAATCGTCCCGCCCCGCATATTTCCGGATTTTCAGGAGACACCTCGATGCACCCCTCGTCCAGCCTTCCGGCCGAACGTTCGAAGGCCGCCGCGATCTTTCGCGTCACGGCCGGCAATTTTCTCGAGCAGTTCGACTTCTTCCTGTTCGGCTTCTACGCCACGCAGATCGCCAACGTCTTCTTCCCTGCGCAAAGCGAGTTCGCTTCGTTGATGATGACCTTCGCCGTGTTCGGCGCCGGCTTCCTGATGCGGCCGCTGGGCGCAATCGTGCTGGGCGCGTACATCGACGAGGTAGGCCGCCGCAAGGGCCTGATCGTCACGCTGTCCATCATGGCGAGCGGCACCATCCTGATTGCGTTCGTGCCGGGCTACGCGTCGATCGGGCTGCTGGCTCCCGTGCTCGTACTGATCGGGCGGCTGCTGCAGGGCTTCTCCGCAGGCGCCGAGCTGGGCGGTGTATCGGTCTATCTCGCCGAGCTGGCAACGCCCGGCCGCAAGGGCTTCTTCACCAGCTGGCAATCGGCCAGCCAGCAGGTTGCGATTGTCATCGCGGCGGGCCTCGGCTTTGCGCTCAATCAGTGGCTGAGCGCATCGCAGATCGCCACCTGGGGATGGCGCGTGCCGTTCTTCGTCGGCTGCATGATCGTGCCGTTCATCTTCATGCTGCGCCGCAACCTGGAGGAAACCCAGGAATTCAAGGCGCGCAAGCATCGCCCGGGCATGAAGGAAGTGTTCGGCACGCTGGTTCAGAACTGGGGCGTCGTGGTCGCCGGCATGATGCTGGTCGCGATGACCACCACGAGCTTCTATCTGATCACCGTCTACGCGCCGACCTTCGGCAAGACGGTGCTGCATCTGAGCACCGCCGACAGCCTGCTCGTGACGCTCTGCGTCGGCGTGTCGAACTTCGTGTGGCTGCCGATCGGCGGCGCGCTGTCCGATCGGTTCGGCCGTCGGCCGCTGCTGGTCGGCATGACGATGCTCACCGTCCTGACCGCCTATCCGGCGCTGTCGTTCCTCGCTCACGCGCCGTCGTTCGCCAACATGCTGCTCGTCCTGCTCTGGCTCTCGTTCATGTACGGGATCTATAACGGTGCGATGGTCGTCGCGCTCACCGAAGTGATGCCGGTGCAGGTGCGTGTCGCGGGCTTCTCGCTCGCCTACAGCCTCGCGACGGCCGTGTTCGGCGGCTTCACGCCGGCCATCTCGACCGGGCTCATTCACATGACGGGCGACAAGGCCGCACCCGGCTACTGGATGAGCTTCGCCGCGGTGTGCGCGCTGCTTGCGACGTTCGCGCTCTACCGTCACCGCACGGCGACGCTCACGCCGGCGCATTGATGTTCAGCCCATCCGAAACCTCACCCACCCACACGAATTCGCATGACCACGACCATGAGAAATCAGCTCCTGAAATTTTGCGCGACCGCGCTCGTCGCCACCGCGGCGTTTGCGGCCAACGTGCAGGCGGCCGAGCTCCACGTGATGAGCTCGGGTGGCTTCACGGCCGCCTATAAACTGCTCGGCCCGCGGTTCGCGTCCACGACCGGCAATACGCTCGACACCGCGCTCGGCCCGTCGATGGGCAAGTCGCCCGAAGCGATTCCGAACCGGCTCGCGCGCGGCGAGCCCGCCGACGCCGTCATCATGGTCGGTTACGCGCTGGACGAACTGATCAAGCAAGGCAAGGTCATCCCGGGATCCCGCGTCGAGCTGGCCGATTCGCGCATCGGCATGGTCGTGCGCGACGGCGCGGCAAAGCCCGACATCAGCACCACCGAAGGTCTCAAGCAGGTGCTGCTGCACGCGAAGTCGATCGCCTACTCGGACAGCGCGAGCGGCGTGTATATCGAACGCGAGTTGTTCAAGAAGCTCGGCATCGAGGAGCAGGTGAAGTCCAAGGCGAAGATGATCCCGCGGATTCCGGTGGCGTCTGTCGTCGCGAACGGCGACTACGAAATCGGCTTCCAGCAGGTCAGCGAGCTGCTGCCCGTCCACGGTGCGACCTTCGTCGGCAAGATTCCCGAATCGCTGCAGTCCGTCACGCGCTTCGCTGCCGGCATCCCCGTCGGCGCGCAGCATCCGAAGGAAGCGAAGGCGCTGCTCGATTATCTGGCGTCGCCCGACGTGCAGGCCGACGTGCAATCGACCGGGCTGGATTCCGCTTCTGCTCATTGAGCCTGATCGACGGGAAGGCTGGTGTCAGAACGCCTTCCCGTCACCGCCGCCGTTTCCCGCGACACCGTTTTCATCGGCCCCTTCCGGCGAGGCCGGCCCGCGCGCCGCGAGCCTCTGCGCAAGACGCGTACGATCGCACGCACCTTCCCACAGCGAAACGAAGATTACCGCGCACGCATTGCTGATCACGCTTGTCAGGGCACGCGCCTCCGACATGAAGCGATCGATGCCGACCAGCAGTGCGACGCCGGCGACGGGCAGGTCGGGCATGACGGCGAGTGTGGCGACCAGCGCGACCAGCCCGCTACCGGACACACCGGCCGCCCCCTTCGATGTGAGCAGCATGATGGCGAGCATCACCGCGATCTGCGACGCGGAGAGCGGCACGTCGCACGCCTGGGCGATGAACAATGCCGCGAGCGTCAGATAGATCGCGGTACCGTCCAGATTGAAGGAATAGCCCGCCGGCAGCACGAGCCCCACGATGCCCTTGTCGCAGCCGAGTGCCTCCAGCTTGACGATCAGACGCGGCAGAACCGGCTCCGTGGACGATGTCGCGAGGACGATGAGCAATTCTTCGCGCATGTAGCGCAGGAGCCGCCACAGCGCGAAACCGTGCAGTCGCGCGAGCGGTGCTAGCACCAGCGTGACGAACAGCACGCAGGCCACGTAGAAGGACGCCATCAACTTCGCGAGCGAGCCGACCGAACCGATGCCGAAACGGCCCACCGTGAACGCCATCGCGCCGAATGCGCCGAGCGGCGCGAGCCGCATGATCATCGCGAGCACGCGAAAGACGACCTGGGCGACACCGTCGATCAGCGCAAGAACGGGCCGGCCGGCCCGCGGGTGCGCATTCAGCGAGAAGCCGAACAACAGCGACAGCAGCAGCACCGGCAACACTTCGCCTTTGGCGAACGCGCCGAGCAGCGTGTCCGGAATCACGCTCAGCCCGAACGCCACAAGCCCTCGCGGCTCCGCATGCTTCGCATACGGAGCGAGGATGCCTGCATCCAGGTGGTGGACATCGACGTGCATGCCGGCGCCGGGCTGCAGCACATATGCGGTGACGAGTCCGAGCGCGAGCGCAGCGGCGGTCAACAGATAGAAGAGCGCCAGTGCCCGCACGATCGTGCGGCCGATCGCCTTCCCGTTCGCCAGCGACGTGATGCCCGAGACGATCGTGCAAAAGACGATCGGGGCGATGGTCATCTTGACCAGGCCGACGAACGCATCGCTGAGGGGCTTGAGCATCGTGCCCGCCGCGGGCCATGCGTGACCGATGCCCATGCCGAGCATCATCGCGAGCAGAACCTGCACGTAAAGCGATCCAAGCGGCCTGGCCAACCTCACTGTCCGGTCTTCCTTCGTGTTTCTCTGTCGTCGTTATGCCGATGCGCCACTGCTTGCGGTCCCGCCACGCTTCGCCTCGATGACCATCCGATGAAATGCCTCGGCGGCCGGTGTGAGCGGTCGTCGGCGCCGCTTCACGATTCCCACGCGCCGTTTGACGACCGGTTCGACGAGCGGCACGCTCGTGAGAATCGGGTGGTCATGCCCAGGCATCGCCATCGACGGGACCGCGGCGACGCCGAGCCCCGCTTCGATCAATCCGAGCAGGGTCGTCACGTGGCGTGTCTCGCAGACGCTCGGCGCGCGCGGCGCGACGGCGGTCAGCGCCTGGTCGAGCAGCAGACGGTTGCCGGAAGTCTTGTCGACCGACACATAATCGTGCTCGTAAAGCTCGTTCCAGGTCACGCGCCTCTTGCGCGCGAGCGGGTGGTCGCGGCGACAGGCGGCAACGAAGCGTTCCTGGAGCAGCACCTTGAACTCGATCTCAGCCTCCTGGCTGCCGATGAAGCTCACGCCGAAATCGGCCTCGCCGCTGATGACGGACCCGAGCACCTCGTTGGCGCTCGCATCGAGCAGCTTCACCCGGATGCGCGGAAAGCGCTGATGATAGCGCGCGACGATGGCGGGAAGAAAGTAGTAGGCGACCGACGGCACGCATGCGATCGTCACATGGCCCAGGCGGCTCGATGAAACGTCGCGAATGCCGAGCAGGGCGGCATCGAGATCGTCGAGCAGTTGTTCGGCACTCTGCGCGAACACGCGCCCGACCGTGGTGAGCGAGACGCTGCGCGTGGTGCGCTCGAACAGTCGCACGCCGAGCGCTTCCTCGAGCTTGTCGATACGACGGCTCAAGGCCGGCTGGGAAATGTTGACTGCGTCGGCGGCCTTTCGGAAGCTGCCCGTTTCCACGACGGCGCGAAATGCCTGCAAGTCGGTTAAATCGAAGTTGATCCCCACAGGCAAATCTCCGCCACTCAGATGCGGTGCATTGTGCATGATTCCGCCGGCGCCAGGCGCGTTGCGTTGCCTGAAACCGATGTCTTCGGGTTTGCCCGCCGTGGTTGCCCGAACCGCGCACGATAGTCTCGCGGCGATGCGCCGACGCCTGTTGCAAACGCACGCTGCAACGCGTCCACGCTTCCGGATCCCGATCGTTCGGCTATCCGTTCGAGCGGCCGGTCGGCCCGCTGCAGCCATGCCTTCGCACACCCGACCCGCGCAGCCGGCATGTAACGGGCCGGTGAGAGCCCGGTCTCTTTGAGGCGTGTGATCCTTGCGCGGCGGCAGATCGTCCGATCGTGGAAACCGAGGAGATTTCGAGGAGATTACCTGGCGACCAAGGTCGCGTGGATGACTTTGGGCAGCCACGCATACGCAATCGTTACCAGCGTCACACCGACGACGAGCATCGGCACAACCATCGGCCACGCGCCAGCTTGATAACGCGGATCGGCGAATCCCGCTGCCGTTTGTCCTACGCTGAACGCGAAAAACATCATGATGAAGCCGGACCAGGATACGGCGCGGCCTGCAAGTTGAGGCAGGCCGCTGACCGCCCCTGCCTGCCCGCACGGCTGATGGATTCCGTGGCCGAGGCAATACACGCCATGCCCGACGAGCAGCGGCCAGATGCTGCCGGGAAGCAGCGCGCACCCCAATGCCTGGATCACCGCGCCGCAGAGGCTCAGCGTTGCGCCTTGCCGCACCGTTCGCAACATGCTCTGACGGCGCAGCAGCACGCGGCAGCCGAACGTGCTCAGGACATAGACGAGCGTACCGCTTGCCGGTATCCAGCCATAACGCTGGGGCGAGATGCCGAACTGCCCGATGTAGATGGCCGGAGACAGCAGCAGAAAGCAGAACATGCCGGTGTACGTCGACGCGGCCAGCAGTGTCCATACCCTGAACGGGGCATTGCCGAATATCTCGCGCACCTCCCGGGTCGAGTTCCGGCTTGGCGCGCTTCGCGCGAAGCTTTCCTCGAAGCCGTACCAGCACATGACGAGCAACCCGAACGCATACACGCTCATCCCCGCGAGCACCCATCGCCATCCGGCTTGCTGTGCGACATACGCACCGAGGATCGGGGCGAGGAACGCCATCATTCCCATCCCCATGAAACCGCGCGCCATCACGTACGGGCCGTCGCCCGCCGAATACCGGTCGCGCACTGTCGCACGGGCGCATACCAGTATCGCGGCCATGGCCAGCCCCTGCATCGCGCGAGCGGCCACCAGCATTGCCGCGGTCGAGGCCAGCGCAGCGGCCAGTGCGGACAGTGCATAGAGTGCAAGGCCGGCCAGCAGGACGGGGCGGCGGCCGAACCGGTCGGAAAGGCTGCCCATCGGCAATTGCCCGACACCGAATATCAGCGCGAAAACCGTGAGGCTGACACTGGCGGAGCCCAGCGTGGCGGCGATTTCGGGCAGCGCCGGCAGGTAACTGTCGGTCGCCACCGGCTGGGCCGCCAGCAGAAGCGGCAACATGAGCGCGAAGTTCAGGCGAGCGGGTCGCGTGGAGTCCGGCATGGCGGTTTTCGACACGGTATCGGGCATCGTGCTTCGAGTAAGGGCTGCGGTTACGCCAGGTTGCTCGCCCGGCGAGGGCGGCCGCGGCGAGCTGAAGTGGCTGGGCGGCAGGGGCGCCGAACCCGACGCCCCGCCGAACGCCGGCTAGCTGCCGACGGATCCGGGCACGGGTTCGCGCGCGATGCGATCGTGCGACAGCGCCTCGGCGCGCAGCAGGTCGTATTCTGCCTTGCCGACCGGTTGCGCGTTCGCTCGGCCCAGGTCGTTCAAATGGACACGACTGGTCTCGCGTGCGCTCCAGGCCGCGAGCGACGCGATCACGGTGATGCCGAACGCGATCGCACCGACGATCAGCCAGACGTGATGGGCGCCGGGCGGCGCGACCGCGGTGAACAGCGCGGGCAGCATCGCCGTGGCCGCGGTACCGAGGTTCTGCGCGATGGCCATCGCCGAGACGCGCGTGCGGGTCGGGAAGAGTTCCGGGTAAAAGGCGGGAAATACCGCGTTGTAGCCCTGGTACACCACGCCCCACATCAGCATCGACATCACGAATGCGAGCGGCACGTTCCGGATGCTGATCGCATACAGGTACGCGAACGCGAGCAGCCCGGCGGCCAGCGAGCCGATGATGATCGGCGGCCGGCGGCCGACGCGGTCGGACAGGTTGCCGACGAACGGAATCACGATCATCGCAACGATGTTGCCGACCACCGTGATCCAGAGATAGACATCCTTCTGGAATCCGATTCCATATGCAGGCTGAACCGCATAGGCCGCGCCGAAGATCGTGGCGACGACCGGAATCACGTTCATCATCGACATGCAGGCCACGCGCAGCATGTCGGGAAAGTGGTGCCTGAAAGCGTCGGCCACCGGCGAGCCGGCTTGCGACCGGTTGCGTACCGCTTCGTCGAAGGCCGGCGACTCGTCGACCTCGCGGCGAATGATCAGTCCCGCCACGATGACCAGCGCACTCAGCAGGAACGGAATGCGCCAGCCCCAGCTATCGAATTGCGCGGACGGCATGTAGTAGGCGAGCGGCAGGAACACGGCGGCGGCCAGCACTTGCCCGGCCTGCACGCCCTGCAGCGTGAAGCTGACGAAGTAGCCGCGCCGGCCGAACGGCGCGTGTTCCAGGATCATCGAGCTCGCGCCGGTGATCTCGCCGGCCACGGCGAAACCCTGCAGCAGGCGCAGCGTGACCAGCAGGGCGGGCGCGATCAGCCCGGCTTGCTGATAGGTCGGCAGGAGGCCGACGCCGACGGTCGAGATGCCCATCAGGAACATGCAGAACAGCAGGACGGTTTTCCGTCCGCGCGTGTCGCCGAGGTGGCCCAGCACGAACGCGCCGATCGGGCGGGACACGTAGCCGACGCCGTAAGTGGCCAGCGACGCGATGATGGCCGTCGTGGGGCTCCCGTGCGGAAAGAATATCTGCGGGAAGATCAGCGCCGATGCCGTGGCGTAGATGAAGAAATCGTAGTATTCGAGCACCGATCCGATCCAGCCGCTGATCGCGGCTTTTCTCGATTGGTGCCTGCCCCTGGGCTCGTCTCGCAAGGTCGTGGTCATCGTCGTCTCCGGATATTGATATGTGTGCCGGGCAAGGCGGTGATGCGGGGAGTCGTCACTGCCCGATGTGTCGACCCCGTCGTGCGACCTGACCGCGGCCCGTCGATACGGCGCGCGGCGAGCACGCGCGGTGCGCAACGCCACGCCCTGGCGACGGCCGCGCATGCGCGTCGGTCCCGCATCGGCAGCCGATGCGGGAATCGGCTTATTCGTCGCCGAGCGCCGAAACCGCGGCCCTCAGCGCGAGCAGATAACTTTGGACACCGAAACCGCAAATCTGCCCGCTGACGATCTCGGCCAGGACGGAGTGATGCCGGAACGGCTCGCGTGCATGAATGTTGGACATGTGCAGTTCGACGATCGGGCACGTGAGGATCGCCAGGGCATCGCGAATGCCGTAGCTGTAATGCGTCCATGCGCCCGCGTTGATCAGCACCGCGTCCTGGTGTTCCTCGAAAGCGCGATGAATGCGCTCGCACATCGCGCCTTCGTGGTTCGTCTGGAACGATTCCACCTGCACACCCAGTTCCGTCGCCAGCCCTTGCAGCCGCGCATCGATCTGCGCGAGCGTGATCGTCCCGTACTGCGCCGGATCGCGCTTGCCGAACATGTTGTGATTGATGCCGTGCAGCATCAGGATCTTCTTCATGCGAATCTCCGTTGCGTGTTCAATCAAAGGGCACGGCCAGACGATCGATCACCGCGCTGGTCTGGGGGCGTACGCCGCGCCACCACGCGAACGCTTCGGCCGCCTGCTCGACCAGCATGCCGACGCCATCCGCGATTCCGTGTACGCCTGCGTTTTTCGCGAGCCGGAGAAACGGCGTCAGACGCTTGCCGTATGCCAGTTCGTAGGCCGTGCCGGCCGGACTGAACACGCTCGGCGGAACCGGCGGCAGGTCGCCGGTCAGGCTCGCCGACGTGGCATTGACGACCAGGTCGAAACGCCCCATGCGCGCGAGGTCCGCGTAACCGCTGGCAACGAGCGGGCCGCGTCCGGCAACCTGCGCGGCCAGTGCGCGCGCCTTGTCGATGTCGCGGTTCGCGATGACGAGTTCCGCCGGGCCGGCTTCGAGGAACGGCAGCAGCGCGCCGCGTGCCGCGCCGCCGGCACCGAGCACCAGGACACGCTTGCCGGCCATCGGCAGATTGAGGTTCGCTTCGATATCGCGCACCAGCCCGATGCCGTCGAAGTTGTCCGCCAGGATGCGGCCGCCTTCGAACTTGAGCGCGTTGGCCGCGCCCGCGAGCTGCGCGCGCTCGCTGCGTTCGTCCGACATCGCGAACGCGTCGAGCTTGAACGGCGCGGTGACGTTGATGCCCTTGCCGCCGCCGTCGAAAAACGTGCGAACCGCGTCAGCGAAGGCGCCTGCCGGTTCGATCGGCCCCTCGATCGCCGTATAGCCGAGGTCCTGCCGCGTCTCCTGCGCGAAGAGGCCGTGAATCAACGGGGATTTCGTGTGTCCGATCGGATTGCCGATCACCGCGTATTGGTCGGTCATCATTGGCTCGCTTTTGAGTAGAGGACGCCGTCGGCCTGCATCGCGTCGATTTCGGCCGAATCGAACCCGAGGGAGCGCGCGATCTCCGCGTTGTGCTGCCCGAGATCGGGCGCGACGTCGCGAATCGTCGTATCGCAATCGGAAAACCGGAACGGCAGGTTGGGCAGGCGCAGCGTCCCGTAGCGCGGATGCTGTTGCTCGACGACCATGCCTCTGGCCTGGATCTGCGGATCGTTCAACACCTCGTCGATGCGCTGCACCTTCGCGCACGGAACGTCGATGCCGTCCAGCAGATCCAGCACCGACGCGACGGAACGCGCGGCCACCCACGGCTCGACCACCGACAGAATCTCCGCGCGGTGCGCATTGCGGCCGGTGCTGTCGTGAAACCGCGTATCGGCGCCGAAGCCCGCCGGGCCGCCGTGCGTCGCGATCAGCTCGGCGAAGCGCTTCCACGCGTCGTCGACTTGTGCGGCGATCACGAGATCGCCGTCCGCGGCGCGGAACACGCCGTAGAGCGTCGAGGTCGGCATGTCGTGCCCGGTCTGCTCGGGCAGCACGCCCTGCAGCGTGTAGCACTGCACCGCGTATTCGTGCATCGATACCAGCGTGTCGTACAGCGCCATGTCGACGTGTTGCCCGCGGCCGCTCTTCACGCGCCCGAGCAGCGCGGCGTTGATGGCCGCGACCGCATGGATGCCGGTGTACATGTCGCCGAGCGAGATGCGCAGCAGCGGCGGCCGCTCGCCCGGCGTGCCGACCATCTGCATGATCCCGCTCTTGGCTTCCGCGATCAGCCCGAAGCCCGCGCGATGCGCGTCGGGGCCGGTATGCCCGTAGGCCGAAATCGAGCAGTAGACGAGGCCCGGATTGCGCGCGGACAGTTCGGCATAACCGAGCCCGAGCTTGTCCAGCGCGCCCGGCCGATAGTTCTCGATGAACACGTCGGCGGAGTCGCACAGCCGCTGCATGAACGCCTTGCCGCGCGCGTCCTTCATGTTGACGCTCACGCCGCGCTTGCCCATGTTGAGCTGCAGGAAGTAGCCGCTTTGCTGGTCGTCGAGCACGGTCGCGTGCTGCCGTCCGGCGTCGCCTGACCCGGGCCGTTCGACCTTGATGACTTCGGCGCCGAGCGCCGCGAGACAGCGCCCGACATACGGCCCGGCAAGGAAGTGGCTGTAGTCGACGACGCGAATGCCTTCGAGTGGGCGAGCCTGCATTACAGTGCCTCCGGGCGGCGCGGCACCATCAGGCGATGCTCGCCGCGTTGAACGACCTGACCGTCCTGATTGATCAGCTCCGACGGCAGCACGACGATGCCCCAGTCCGGGCGGCTCTTGCTGGCCCGCATCGAGCCGACGCGGAACTTCACGTGCAGCACGTCGCCGACCTTGATCGGCAGCAGGAAATCCCAGGTCCAGCCGAGCGACATGCCCGGCAGAAAGCGATAGTCGCTCTGCGTTTTCAGGCCGTCGGCGATGGACAGGCCGAACAGCCCGTGCGCGACGAGGCACCCGAAATGGCTCGCGTTCGCGTATTCCTCGTCGACGTGGACGGGCGTATGGTCGCCGGTGAGGTCGGCGTACGCGAGAATGCGCTCCTTGGTCACGATGTAGTTCGGGCTCGTGCACGTGTCACCCTCGCGGGCGTCGTCCCAGTATTTTTCGACGATCGTCATGGTCACGCCTCCGCGCGCGGGTTGATTGCCAGCGCTTGTGCGACGCAGGAAGCCGGCCGGGCCTGGATCAGTTCGACGGCGAGCCCGTCGGGCAGGCGAAGCCAGTTGCGCCCCTGCGGCATTTCCGTCACGCCGAATCGTTGGGCTGCGGCCAGCGCGGCCTCCAGGTCTTCGCACATCACGCCGAGATGGGCGAGGCGGCCTTCCGGGCCTGCGTATTCCGGCGCGTGAATGAACTGCAGGCCGCCGAGCGTCCAGTACTGCCGCGGCGCGTCGAGCGTGCCGTCGATTTCGCGCAGCGTCATGCCGAGCACGTCCTCGAAGAAACGGATGTGCCAGCGGATGTCCTTCACCCAGATCGCAACGTGTTCGAGATAGGCTTTCGTGGCGCTCATGCGGCGGCCTCCTCGCGTTGGCGGTCGGCCATCGCACGTTCCAGCCCCTTGATGCAGGCGACGAGCGTTGCATTCACCGGGGTCGGCACGCCGTAGCGCTGGCCCCAGCGCACGACCGAACCGTTGATGAAGTCGATCTCGGTGATCGAGCCCTTCTCCAGGCTTTGCAGCATCGACGTCTTGAAGGTCGCGGGCAGCCCCTCGGCGGCCAGAGTCCATGCCTGTTCGGGATCGGTCATCGACAGCTTCACGCCCGCAGCCTGCGCCGCCGCGATCGCCTCGGCCACGGCCGCGAGCGACGTCGCCTTCAGCAGCGGCTCGTCGTAAAGCTGCCCGTAGGTGAGGCCGGTCAGGCCCGTCAGCGCACCCGTCGCGACGTTCACCAGCAGCTTGTCCCACATCGTGCCGACGATGTTGTCGCTGATCGTCGTGGCGAGGCCGGCGGCATTGAACGCCGCGGCGATCGCCTCGACACGCGGTGTGATGCGGCCGTCGAGTTCGCCGATGTAGGTGTATTTGCCGATCACGCCGGATTCGATATGGCCCGCGCCGCGCAGCACGCCGCCGACGTAGGTCTTGCCCGCGAGGACGCGCTCGCGGCCGACGACGTCGATCAGGATGTCCTCGTGTCCGAGGCCGTTCTGCAGCGACAGCACGGCGGTATCCGGCCCCACCAGCGATTGGGCGCCGCGGATGGCCGCATCGGTGTGGAACGACTTGACCAGCACCACCACCAGGTCGGCCACGCCGACATCGGCAGCCCGGGTCGTCGCGTGGACGCGCACGTGGCGGGTGCCGCCGGCATCGTCGACGCGCAGGCCGTCGCGGCTCATCGCATCGACGTGCGCGGGCGAGCGGTCGATCAGCCAGGTCTCATGGCCGCCTTGGGTGAGGGAGGCGCCGATCGCGCAGCCCAGTGCGCCGGCGCCCAGAATTGCTATTTTCAATGGATTCTCCTGTGTCGACCGGAGTTGGCGCTTTGGCGCCTTACCCCGGTCCCATGCAAAGCTGACGTATGGCCTCACGATAGGCGTTGCCGCTCATGTCGCCAATGCAATGGATACAATGGCGTCATTGCCATCGACAATAACGCCGCGATGCCCGCCGACCTGCCCGACCTGAAGCTGCTTCAGCTTTTCGATCTCCTGTACGACGTGCGCAGCGTCACGCGCGTAGCCGAGCAACTGGGTCAGAGCCAGCCGACGGTCAGCATCTGGCTCGGGCACTTGCGGGAACACCTGCACGATCCGCTTTTCATCCGGACGCCCGGCGGCATGGCGCCGACACCGCAAGCCGACGCGCTGATCGGGCCATGCCGGGAAATTCTCGAATCCCTGCGGCGCTTCACCGCGTGGGAGATCGCGTTCGATCCGGCGACGGCCCAGCGACGGTTTCGCATCTGCATGACCGACGCGAGCCACATCACGCTGCTTCCGCGGCTGCTGGCCCATGTCCGGGCGCAGGCGCCCGGCGTCCGGCTGGAAGCCGCACGGATCGACGGCAATACGGAGCGCGCGCTCGAATCCGGCGAAGCCGATCTCGCGATCGGCTATGTGCCGTGGCTCGGCGGCGGCATTTATCAGCAGAAGCTGTACGACCAGGACTGGGTATGCCTGGCCAACCGGCATCACCCGAGGATTCGCGGTCGCCTCGGGGCGAAGCAGTATCGTTCCGAAGGACATGTCGCCATTACGGCGGGAACGGGCGCGCAACTCCTCGAGCAGGCGCTGCGGCAGGCGCGCATCGAGCGCGACGTCGTGCTGGAGCTGCCGGGTTTTCTGGGGCTGGGGGCGATCGTCCAGACGACCGACCTGATTACGACGCTACCCCGTCATATCGGCCAGACACTGGCTCAGGCGAGCGATCTGGCGGTTCATGCGTGCCCGATCCCGGTCGACGGGTTTGCGGTACGGCAGCATTGGCATGCGCGATATCACCATGAGGCGGGCAATCGATGGCTGCGTGGTGTCGTGATTCAACTGTTCGGTGCATCGGATTGACCTGCGGGTTTGGCGTTCGCGACGGATGCCGGACTGGCCGGCGTCGGGTTGGATGAGAAACGTCCAGAAAGCCGTATTTTTCGACGTTTTACGTCGATGTTCGATTCGGTTGAGATTTTTTCAGTCGCATCGAGGCGATATGATTTCTCCAGCCCCAACACCGTCGGCCGATCCATGAAGCGCGCCAGCATCGCTGCGACGCGGCCCCGCAAGCACGAGAGAGTTGTATGCCGGACACGCCAATCGTCATCGTTGAACACGCCCGCAGGCGAACCGCCCAAGTCCGGTCCGGCGACGTCCCCGCCGCCTTGCAGGAGGGTCCCAAGTGGGTGTGCCGTATCGTTCCGGATCACGCACAGCGGTCCTGCGAAGGGCGCCGATCCGCTGCAAGCGCGGCTGAAATGCTCGGCCGACTGAAGCCTGCGAACGTCGTGTTGACGGACTCCGTGCCGAGCGCCGGCGGCTGGCTGGCGCGCGCTTCGACCGACGAGGCGGGCCGGTGTCGCGCCTATGCGCATCTCGGTGCGGACCAGGTCCTCGAGATGGTCGGCATGCCGGGCGTCGGCCCGTGGCTCGACGAGCACGACACCTGGTGGCCCGGCGCGTACGAGCTGCCGTTGCTCGAACAGTTGTCCGCGAACGAGTCGCCCCTGCGCAACCTGCTTGGCGCGACTGCGCCCGCCCATCTGTTGATGAGCCTGACCGAAGTCGACGGCACCGCACTCGTGACCGAATCGGACGATGGCATCGAGCGCCCGTTCCGTATTCCTGCAGGAGTGGACACGATCCATTTCGAACCCGTATGCATCCGCGGGCCAGTCGCGCAGTGGCGCGAAACGCTGGTTACCGCGTTCGACCGTGTCCGGCATCTGGTCGGGCTCAGGTCGGCCCGCCCTTTTTATCTTTGACGCAAGTACCCGTTCTCCGGCAGGCCACGCCATGACCGACGCACTCGACTCCTTCGACCGCAAGATCCTGAATATCGTCCAGCGCGATTGCACCGCGACGGCGGACGCCATTGCCGAACGGATCGGCCTGTCCACCTCGGCCGTGCAGAAGCGCCTGAAGCGCATGCGCACCGAAAAGATCATTTCGCCGGAAATCGCGGTGGTCGATCGCGCGGCGGTCGGCAGGCCGATGACGTTCATTGCGGCAATCGAGATCGAACGCGAAAACTACGAGACGGTCGCCAGGTTCCGCGAGTGGTCGAAGGCGCATGACGAAATCCAGCAGATCTACTACGTGACCGGCTCCGTCGACCTGATCGCGATCATCACCGCGCACGACGTCGAGGCGTACGACCGGCTGTCTGCGCGGATCATGCAGAGCAACCCGATGATCCGCCGGATCAACACGAATGTCGTGCTGAGTGCGGTCAAGGTCGGGCTGTTCGTGCCGGTCGACAAGGACGGCGACGACGAACCGCCGGCCACCTGACGTACCTGTTTCGTGCGGGAACGGGCGATCCGTCCGTCCCGCATGACAAACCGCAATGGATGACGACCTGAATCGGGCGAAACGACTAATTTGAAAATCGATTCGCATAACTAACCTGTGTCGTGTGGTCAATGAACAGGAGATGATCGAGATGGAACTCAAACTGGCACTGGTCGGTTTCGGCGGAGTCAATCAGGGACTGGTCGAACTGCTCAAAAAGAAGCGCGGGATGCTGGGGGCGGCGGGACTCGACGTATCGGTAACGATGGTCGCCGACCTGCGGCTCGGGATCGCGACGAATCCTCGCGGTATCGCGCTGGATGTCCTCGACGAAACCGCGCGGCGGGGCGTCGATGCGGAAGCGCTGCGCCGCGATCCCGGCACGCTGGTGTCGCCGGACGTCGGCCTCGGTGCGGTGCTGAAGGCCATCGCGTCGGATCACGTGGATGTCGTCATCGAGGCGACCTTCACGGATCCGAACACCGGCGAGCCTGCGCTGTCGCATTGCCGGACCGCGCTCGAATGCGGCAAGCACGTGATCACGACCAACAAGGGGCCGATCGCGCTCGCGCAGCCGGCACTGGCGCGGATCGCCGCGCAATCGGGTGCCTGCGTGATGTACGAGGGCACGGTGATGAGCGGCACGCCGGTGCTGCGGCAGCTCGCGACCTCGCTGCGCGGCTGCGACATCAACGGTTTCGCCGGCATCCTGAACGGCACGTCGAATTACGTGCTCGGTGAGGTCGAGGCCGGCGCGAGCTTCGATGCGGCGATCCGGGATGCGCAGCAGCGCGGCTATGCGGAGGCGAATCCGGCGGCCGACGTCAACGGTTCGGACGTACAGCTGAAAGTCGTGATTCTGGCGAACGCGCTGTGGAATGCCGGCCTCAAGCGGGGCGACGTGACGTGCCGCGGCATCGTGGAATTGACCGAGCACGACGTGCGCGCGGCGGCGGCGGAGCGCATGTCGTGGCGGTTGATCGGTTCTGCCGTCCGTCATCCGGACGGCACCGTGACCGCGAGCGTCGAACCGCGCAAGCTCCCGGCCGGCCATCCGCTGCTTGCCGCGAGCGGCGTGACGAACGCGATCACGTTCGACACCGACGTGCTCGGCGGCGTGACGATCAGCGGGCCGGGGGCCGGCCGTGAGGAAACGGCGTTCGCGATTCTCTCCGACCTGATCGAACTCGCGGACAGAATCGGCGCAGCCTCGCACGAGGTGGCGGCATGAGCGCGCGCGATGCGGTGATGGCCGACTGCACGGGAGCCGGCGTGGCCGATGTTCGGTCGCCCTATGACGGCTCGATCGTCGGCCAGGTTCGACTGTCGCGAGCCGATGCGGCACCGGCCCTTGTCGAGCGCGCGCTCGACGGCGCGCGCTCGGCCGCAACCCTGCCACGCAGCCGGCGGGCCGACATCCTGTTTCGCGCGGCCGCGAGCGTGGAAGCACAAGCGGAGACATTTGCACGCACGATCGCGCTCGAAGCGGGCAAGCCGCTGCGGCAGGCCCGCAAGGAAGTCGCGCGCTGCGTGAACACGCTGCGCCTGTCGGGCGAGGAAGCGAAACGACTGGCCGGCGAGACGATCCCGTTCGACGGGTATCCCGGCTCCGAGGATCGCAGCGGCTACTACACGCTGGAGCCGCTGGGCGTGATTCTCGCGATCACGCCCTTCAACGACCCGCTGAACCTCGTTGCCCACAAGCTCGGGCCGGCGCTCGCGACCGGCAATGCGGTCATCCTGAAGCCCTCGTTGCTCGCGCCGCTGTCGGCGCAGGCGCTCGTCGAGGTTCTGTGGGAAGCCGGGGCGTCGCGCGACGCGCTGCAGATCGTGCATGGCGGCGCGGATATCGCGTCGGCTCTGGTGCGCGACCGGCGGATCAGGATGGTGACCTTTACCGGCGGCCCGCAGACCGGCGAAGCCATCACGCGCGATGCGGGGCTCAAGAAGGTTGCGATGGATCTCGGTGGAAATGCGCCGGTGATCGTCATGGCCGACTGCGACCTGAAGGATGCCGCCGAATCCTGCGTGTCGGGTGCGTTCTGGGCAGCGGGACAGAACTGCATCGGCACGCAGCGAATCTTCGTCGCCGAGGCGGCATACGAGCCGTTCGTCCGGTATTTCGTCGAGCTGACCGGCAGGATGGTTGTCGGCGATCCACTGGACGATGCGACCGACATGGGGCCGATGATCGGCGAGGAACAGGCGATCCGCGTCGAACGCTGGGTCGACGAAGCGGTGTCGCGCGGTGCGACGGTGCTGACCGGCCATCGGCGGCGCGGGGCGCTGTACGAACCGACGGTGTTGGCGGATGTGCCGCACGACGCGCGCGTATGGACCGACGAGGTGTTCGCGCCGGTCGTGACGATCGAGAAATTCACCGACCTGCAGCAAGCGCTCGACGCGGCCAACGCGTCGGAGAGCGCCCTGCATGCTGGCGTGTTCACCAGCCGGCTGGAGGTGGCGCTCGGCGCGGCCGAGCGACTCCAGGCGGGCGGCGTGATGATCAACGATTCGTCCGATTACCGCTTCGACGGCATGCCGTTCGGCGGATTCAAGCATGGGTCGCTGGGCCGCGAAGGCGTTCGGTTCGCGATGACGGAAATGACGCAGCCGAAGGTGGTGTGCTTCAGGCGCAACCGGCGGCTGTCGAGCTGATGCGCAAGCGCCGGCGCCTGGCGGGCCGGCGCGAACCGGAGCGGTGTGGTGAGCAACGTATCGAAGAAGGAGTCGAGGATGCCAGCAGCAATTCCTGCATGCAAACCGGCGGCGGACGCGCTGGTGGTCGAGGATATTCACAAGTCGTTCGGCGGTGTCGAGGTGCTGAAAGGCATCTCGCTGACCGCGAGGAATCACGAGGTCGTATCGATCCTCGGCAGCAGCGGGTCGGGCAAGAGTACGTTCCTCAGATGCATCAACCTGCTGGAAATGCCGGACCGCGGCCGGATCTGCGTGAACGGCGAAACGCTCGCGCTGAAGCCGGCGGGCCGCGACGGCGCGCTCGTCGCGGCCGACGCTCAGCAGGTGATGCGCGTGCGCCGCAAGCTCGCGATGGTGTTCCAGCAGTTCAATCTCTGGGCGCACATGACCGTGCTGCAGAACGTGATGTTCGTGCCGGCGCGCGTGCTCGGCGTGCCGAAGCGCGACGCACGCGACAAGGCGATCGCGATGCTCGAACGGGTCGGGCTCGCCGGCAAGTGCGAACACTATCCGAACCAGCTGTCGGGCGGCCAGCAGCAGCGCGTCGCGATTGCACGTGCACTCGCGACCGACCCCGACGTGATGCTGTTCGACGAGCCGACGTCCGCGCTCGATCCCGAGCTCGTCGGCGAAGTATTGAAGGTAATGCGCTCGCTGGCCGACGAGGGACGCACGATGCTCGTCGTCACGCACGAGATGGGATTTGCGCGCGAAGTCGCGAACCGCGTCGTGTTCGTCCACCAGGGAAGAATCGAGGAAGACGGCAGTCCCGATGAGGTGTTCGCGAGCCAGAAATCGCCGCGTTTCCAGAAGTTTCTGTCCAGCATCATCTGATGCGGATTCGTTGTCAACGGGAGAGGAAACCATGAAGAAGCTGCTTCAGTCGCTGTGCGTGGGCGCGGCATTGCTCGGATCGGTCGCGCATGCCGAGCAGGTCGTGCGGATCGGTACGCTCGCCGATTACGCGCCGTTCGAATACAAGGATGCATCCGGCAAGCTGCAGGGCATGGAGATCGACATCGGCAAGAAGATGTGCGACACGATGAAGGTCAAGTGCCAGTGGGTGACGATGGATTTCGACGCGCTGATTCCGGCGCTCAAGGCGAAACAGATCGATGCGGTGCTCGCGCAGATGTCGAAGACGCCGGAGCGCGAGCAGTCGGTGGACTTCACGCGCATTTTCACGACGGCACCCGTGCAACTCGTCGCGAAGCAGGGCTCGGGCATCACGGACAACGCCGCCACGTTGCGCGGCAAGACGATCGGCGTTCAGACGGCCTCGACGCACGAATCCTATCTGCGCCGCCGCTTGCCGGCGGGCAAGTCGGGGGTCAACGTGAAGGTCTATCAGACGCTCGACGAGGCCTGGCTCGATCTCGAGGCCGGGCGCGTCGATGCGGTGTTCGCCGACAACACGGTCGCGTACGACTGGCTGACGAAGGCCGGCAGGAAGGAAGGCTTCGACTTCGTCGGCAAGCCGATTGCCGATGCGGAGATCTTCGGCGACGGTACGGCGATCGCGGTACGCAAGGGCGACGCGCCGCTGAAGGCGCTGTTCGACAAAGGCATCGCGCAGGTGCAGGCCGATGGCACGTTCGCCGCAGCCAACAAGCGCTATTTCCCGTTCAGCATCGCGCCGCAATAACCGCGCATCGGGGCCGCGCGGTCGCCGGACGGCGGCCCGCGCGAATCGGGCTCACAAGGAGCGATATAACGATGGACATCTTGGTGAACTACGGCGCGCAGATCGCGGCTGGCGCGCTCGTCACGCTGGAGCTCGCGGTCGCCGCGCTGTGCGTCGGCATGCTGCTCGGCATCGCCGGCGCATCGGCAAAGCTGTCGAGCCTGGGGTGGCTCAGACATGCGACCTATGCGCTGACCAATTTCCTGCGCGGCATTCCCGAGTTCCTGATCCTGCTGATCTGCTACTTCGGGCTGTCGCATCTGCTCAACGCGCAATTCGATGGCGCCATCGTCATCAGCCCGTTTTCCGCCGGCGTGATCGCGCTCGCCGTGGTGTTCGGCGCCTACGCGTCGGAGATGTTCCGCGGCGCCTTCATCGCGGTGCCGGCCGGACAGATCGAGGCGGCGCGCGCGTATGGAATGTCACGCCTGCAGACACTGTGGCATGTGCGCCTGCCGCAGGCGTGGCGCATCTGCCTGCCGAGCCTGAACAACATGTGGCAGAACCTGCTGAAGGACACCTCGCTGGTGTCGATCGTCGGGCTCGAGGACATGCTGCGCAAGGCCAACATCGCCGCGCAGTTCACCAAGCAGCCATTCGTCTTCTACGTGACGGTCGGCATCGTCTATTTCGGCTTTCTCGCCGCATCCAACCCCGTGTTCGCGTGGCTCGAGCGCATCGCGGGCCGCGGTTACGCAAAACGCACCTGAGGAGGGCCATGCGATGAACGACTTTCTTTCCCTCATCGTGCAGTCCGGCCCGGATATCGCGCGCGGCATATGGATCACGCTCGAACTGCTGGTGCTGTCGTGCACGCTTGCATTCGCGCTCGCGGTGCCGCTGGCGGTCGCGCGCACGTCGGCACGCCCGTGGCTGTCGACACCGAGCCGCCTGTTCATGTCGGTGTTTCGCGGCACGCCGCTGCTGGTGCAGATTTTCGTGCTGTATTACGGGCTTGCCCAGTTCTCGGTCGTGCGTGCGTCGCCTCTGTGGCTGCTGGTCGGCGGATCGTTCTCGTGTGCGTTGTGCGCGCTGACGCTCAATCTCGCGGCGTACATGGCTGAAGACATCCGGGGCGGGATTGCCGGCGTCCCCGCCGGCGAGAAGGAAGCCGCGCTCGCGTTCGGGATGAGCCGCTTCATGCTCACCTGGTTCGTGATCGTGCCGCGAGCGATCGGCATCGTCGCGCCGACGCTCGGCAACGAGATCGTGCTGCAACTGAAGTCGACCGCGCTGGCCAGCACGATCACCGTGCTCGACCTGACCGGTGTCGCGCGCCGCATCTCCATCGAAACCTATACGACCGACGCGCTGATGCTGGCCGGCATCGTGTACGTCGGTATCACTGCGGTACTTTCGACCGTACTCAAACGTGTCGAAGGTCTGCTGAATCGCCATCTGGGCAGCGCGCGTGCGTGACGGACGCTGCATAACGCGACACAACGAACGATCCGAGGACGACATGGGATACAAGCTTGAAACGCTGGCGCTGGCTGCGGACCGCGACGTGACCGACGAGAAGTCGGTCGCGCCGGCGATTCACTATTCGGCGGTGTTCAAGGCAGCCGGCAGCGAGGAGTTTGCGGAGATGTCGAGCGTGCCGCAGCATCCGCGCAACTACACCCGCTACGGCAATCCGGTTCACGAGCGCGTGAAGGCGGTCATGGCGGAGCTCGAAGGCACCGAGACCGCGCTCGTCACCGCATCCGGAATGGGCGCGATCGCGACCGCGATCCTCAGTGTCGTGAAGGCCGGCGATCACGTCGTCGGCCAGACGCGTCATTACATGAGCACCACGAAAATGCTCGACGACATGCTGCGCCGGTTCGGCGTCGAGGTGACGTTCGTCGACCAGACCGATGTGAGCGCGTTCGATCGTGCGATCCGGCCGAACACGCGGCTGATCGTGCTCGAGTCGCCGGTCAATCCGCTGCTGCTCGTGACCGACATCGCCGCGGTGACGGAAATCGCAAGGGCGCGCGGCATCCTGACGCTCGCGGACAACACGTTCGCGTCGCCGGTCAACCAGCAGCCGCACCGGCTCGGGGTCGACATCGTCGTGCACAGCGCGACCAAGTATCTGGGCGGCCATCACGACCTGACCGGCGGCGTGATCTGTACGAGCCGCGTGCTCGCCGAGCAGATCTGGCATACGCACATCACGCTCGGCTCGGTGCTGTCCCCGATGGACGCGTGGCTGCTGCTGCGCGGGCTGCGCACGCTGCCGATGCGGGTCGAGCGGATCAACGCGAACGCCCAGGCGCTCGCCGAATTCCTCGAGGCGCACGCGAAGATCGAACGCGTGTTTTATCCGGGCCTGCGCAGCCATCCGCAGCACGCACTCGCATGCCGGCAGATGCGCGGCTTCGGCGGTGTGGTGGCGTTCGGCGTGCGAGGAGGCTACGGCGAAGCGCAGCGCTTTGTCGAGGCGCTGCGCTTGCCCCTGAATGCAGGCAATCTCGGCGGCGTCGATTCGCTCGCGATCCATACGGCATCCATGTGGGCGGGCACGATGTCGGCGGAGCAAATGCGCGCTGCCGACATTCCGCTCAATTTCATCCGCTATTCGGTCGGCATCGAGCACATCGACGACCTGAAAAGCGATGTCGCGCAAGCATTGGAGCAGATCTGACACGGACCAGCGCGCACGCTCGATCGACGACTCGTGTGCGTCGCGCCGACCTTTGAATCGATTCGGGCACGAGATGCGCGGATTGCAACGACGGAGCACGGACTATGCATGACATCACAGTACTCGACGGCGGCATGGGGCGCGAACTGGCGCGGATGGGAGCGCCGTTCAGGCAGCCGGAGTGGTCGGCGCTCGCGCTGATGGAGGCGCCCCATTACGTCGGCCTTGCGCACGACGCATTCGTCGCGGCGGGTGCCGACGTGATCACCGCGAACAGCTATGCGGTCGTACCGTTCCATATCGGTGAGGAGCGGTTTCGTCGCGACGGGGCCGCGCTCGCGGCCCTTGCCGGGCAACTCGCGCGGCAAGCGGCGGACCGCGCAGGGCGGCCCGTGCGCGTAGCAGGATCGCTTCCGCCGACGGGCGGTTCCTACCGCCCCGACCTGTTCGACGCGGCGCGCGCCGATGCAATCTTGGCGACGCTCGTCGATGGGCTCGATCCGTACGTCGACCTGTGGCTGGCCGAGACGCAGAGCCTGACCGACGAGATCGGCGCGGTCCGGCGAGCGCTGGGTGAGAATCCGAAGCCGCTCTGGGTCTCGTTCACGCTGCGCGATGACGTCGAAGCAGGCGCCACGCCGGTATTGCGATCGGGGCAGACGCTCGACGAAGCGATCGACGCCGCCGTGTCCGCGCGCGCGACCGCGTTGCTGTTCAATTGCAGCCAGCCGGAGGCGATGGGTGCGGCGATCGAGACGGTGCAGCGCACGCTTGCGCGAACGGGGACGTCGCTCGTGATCGGTGCCTATGCGAACGCGTTTCCGCCTCAGCGCGCCGATGCGCGTGCGAACGAGGAACTCCACGGTTTGCGCGGCGACGTCGATCCGCCCGGCTATGCAAGATGGGCGGAGCAGTGGCTTGCGCTGGGCGCGCAGATCGTCGGCGGATGCTGCGGAATCGGCCCCGACCACATCGCGGCATTACGCGACGCGGTCGATGCACGCAGCGCCCGGCATACCGGGTTCGGCGAATGAAGATCGACGGCCTGGACCAGAAGATAATCGACGCGTTGTGTGCCGATGCGCGGATTCCGCTCGCGGTGCTGGCCGACAGGATCGGTCTGTCCAGGCAGGCGGTCCGGAACCGGATCGACCGGCTCGAAGCGCTGAACATCATTGCAGGCTATACGGTGCGGCTCGCATTGCCCGACGAGGTCGTGCCGGTGCGCGCCGTGATGCTGGTTTACCGCAAGGACCGGATGCGCGGTGCGGACGTGCTTGCCGCACTCGAGCGGATCGCCGAGGTGCGTGATTGCGCGGTGCTCAGCGGCGAGGTCGATTTGCTCGTACAGATAGAGGCCGCCACACACGAGCGCATCAGCGACATCTGGGCGACGATCAGTGCGATGGACGGTGTGCAGAACATGACGACCAGCTTCGTGCTCGACTCGGTTGTCCACAAGCGTTGACCAAACCGGCGCGACGGGAAAAGAGCAGGTCAGTCTTCTCGCGCAAGCCGCAGCAAGATGTCGGCGAGGGCTCGAATTTTCGGTTGTGCCGCACGTTGGGACGGATATACGAGGAAGTAGGAAAGGCCGTCGTGAACCACGTCCTCAAACGGCGTCACCAGCGATCCGGCACGGAGCCGGTCTCGTGCCATTCGTGGGTCGCCGATGGCAATTCCGTGTCCTTCCGCCGATGCCGCGAGCGTCAATTCGAGGGTATCGAATACAAGTCCACGGTCCGCATCGATCTGGAGCGCCCCAACATGATCGAGCCAGCATCTCCACTCCGCGTGGCTGGGCCCGGGATGGAGCAAATCGACATGCGCAAGGTCGGCAACGGATCGCAGTGATGTTGTCAATGCGGGCGCGCACATCGGCGTGAGCGTCTCGGAAAACAGCGGTAGCACTTCCATACCGGTCCACTGTCCCGTGCCTCGCACAATGATCGCATCGACGTCGGACGTAGTGAAATCTGGCGTATCGTCCGCGGATGTCGAAATACGAAGCTCCGTGCCGCTCATGGCGCGATGAATGTCCGGCAGCCGCGGGAGCAACCAGCGAATGGCGAACGTGGACGGCAACGTCAAGGTGAGAACCGAGGTCGTCCGTGCATGGATGTCCGCGTGCTGAACCAATTGCGTGAGCACGTTGACCGCGACCGTCAGCAGTCCATTTCCTTCCGCCGTCAACGTCAGCCCCGATACATGGCGCACAAAGAGCGCGCATCGATAATGTGTTTCGAGCTGCTGTATCTGGCGGCTCACCGCGCCTTGCGTACGGCATAGATGAGCCGCGGCCTTGCTGACGCTGCCAAGCTGCGCCGCGGCGACGAATGACTGAATCGCTGCCAGCGGTGGGAGGGGCCGCGTCAGGTCAGCCAGCGGATATGCATGCGCTGCATACCCGGATTGCATATTTTTCGATTGTTCGGTCATCGGTGCGTCGCTATCGTGCGTCTACCGGATGCCCTGTTCTTGAGAATGAACGGGGTTGTCGACGAATGATCGGAGGATAATTTTGGACTCAACGTCGGGATCACTATATACGGAACAGGTTCGCGCGTACCTTCGGGAACTGGAGCGAGGCGATGTCGGTGCCATCTGCGCGCTATTTACGCCGGACGCGCAGATTTTCTCGCCATTTCTCGGCTGGATGCACCCTGAGCCCTTCTTTTCGAAGGTCGCTGCGGCGTCGGGAGAAAGCAAGATTACACCGATCGATATCTGCGTCAGCGCGAGCGGGGCTCGACGTGCGACAGGTTACTTCATCTACGACTGGGGCCTGAAAGACGGCTCGGCGGCGCGCTTCGAGTGCGTCGACGTGTTCGAGTTCGACATCGCGGGGCTCATCGAACGGATGATCATCGTCTACGACACCCATCCGATTCGTAGTACGGTCGGCGACAAGTACGCGTAGCGGAATCGATGTCGCGCAATACCGAAGGCTGGTTTATGGGGAGGTTGCCGACAAGCTTCCGGCGGCCCTCGGCCGGCCGTTCAGCCGTTCGGTGTGGAGCGAGCAGTATTTGCTGGACGAGCTGGCGCGCGACCCGAACAACATGATGCGCAAGTATCGTGCGGCTTTTGCTCAAGGGCGAGGTGTCGCTTGGGACGGCGACTTGCTGGCATGCGGAGCACGCCTGATCGCGAGCCAGGATCAGACCGGCGGCTAACGGAAATACGGGGCACGCGGGCGGTGCGCCGGTCAAGCCGGGCCGGCCTCGCCCGATCGTGCCCGTGACGCTCAGATCACGAATTCCATCGGCTTCGTGCCGCATTGGGCATCGGGCAACGGCTCGCCACGCTGCGCCGCGGCCAACAACCGGCCGATCGCAATGTGGACCACATCGGCGCGCACGCTCGACGGGGTGAAGCCTGCGGCGTTGTCGAGTCCCTCGCGGTGCGCACGCATGATTCGCACGTCTTGCTGGATCACGGAATGCGTGTAGAGGTGCAGCAGTGGTTTCAGCGCACGCAGCACCGCAGCGGGCAACGCAAAGCGATAGGCGATGTACGTATAGACACGCGATCGACGCGTGTCGAGCGGCGTGATCTGGCTGACGATCAGAAAACTCGATCGGCTGCCCCAGTGATAGTCGCACCGCGTGACGTTCGGTGCATAAAAATGATCGGTGTGCCGAAGCGGTTCCCCGGACGGATTGGTCAGCCAGTCCAGCATGCCGATCTTGTCGCCGTCATCGTGATACGTGACCTCGACGCTCTGCTGCTTGAGTTCGACGGATGCCCGTAGTCGCCGTCCAGTGGATGAGCGGAAGATCCGGTCGTGCACGAACACCGTATGCGGGACGTCCATGAAGTTCTCGACCAGCGCACCGAGGTCGCCATCGAACGTATTGACCATGTAGTACGACTGCCACGGCCGTTCGCCGTAGTGCGGCATGTCGAACGGCCGCTTCAGCGCTGGATCGTCTCGCCCGCGATAGACCCAGACGAGGCCGTGCCGAGTCAGCACCGGTAACCTGCGCTGACGATACGGGTAGGTCGTACCGGGCGGTGCGGCGCTCGCGCCGTCGATGCTGGGAATTCGGGTGACGCTGCCGTGCTGGTCATAGTGCCAGCCGTGATACGGACAGACGAGGCAGCCGTCGATGACCTTCCCGGCCGACAACCGGGTGCCGCGATGCACGCATTGATCGACGAGCGCGACGATCTCGCCGCCGGCCGTCCGGAACAGCACGATGCCGAGGCCGAGTACCCGCGTGCCGAACGGCTTGTCGCGCTTGACGTCGGCTTCGGTGCCCGCGACGTACCATTGCTCGACCAGCGCGCCGAAGGCTTCGCCATTGGCGTCCGGCACGGATTCGTCGCACGGGGGATGCGTCGATGCGATCGATATGTTCAACATGAGCACGTGTCCTCGATGAAGGCGCGGAGTGCGTTCGCCACGGCGGGCTTGGCCACCAGGGCGCGGGGTTTGACATCGCCGGCGCGGATGCCTGCACGCTCGTGGGCTCGCTGGACGAGATCCGCCAGCTGGGCGGCGCCTCCGGGCACGCGAACCGCGCGCAACGGGCCGAGCTGGCCGACCGTGCGTGCGTGCCGGTAGTGAAAAGCGCGGGCGAGAGCCTGTTCCAGCGCATCGCGCAAGGCGGCGACGTCCTGCGTACCGCTGGCAAGCAACAGCAGGTAATGGGGCGGATCAGCGTCTGCGCACGGAATCACGCAACCTTCATCGCCCGGTTGCAGCACGTCGGAAAGCGACGCAGCCAGATAGGCTTCGTCCAGCTTTTCACCGACCAGATCGCTTTGCGTGCCAGCCCGCCCGACGAAGGCCACGCATGGCGTCCGTCCCGCATATCCGGTCACACGGACCCGATCGCCGAGCCGATAGCGGTACAGGCCGCCTCCCGTCGTCACGACGACCTCGACGGTATCGCCCGGCTTCAGTTCTTCGACGCCAATCGCGGTTCCGTCGTCGAGCAGAAACTCCAGGAAGTGGCTGCAGACGGCGAGGGGGCAGCCGGTCGTATCGCCGAACGGCAGGCTGACCACCGCCTCGGTGGAAAACAAGCCTTTCGGAAGCCATGCCGCCTGAGGAAACAAGGTGCGGGCATGAGTGGCGTAGCCTTTGCTTGGACCGTCCATCCAGCAACTCACTGCCGCGAGCTGCGGCCACAGCCGGCCGCAGTGGCCATCGTCGAGTGCGCGTCGCAGCGCTGCCATACGGATCGACGGCAGCGAATCGAACAGGAAGGTGAGCGTATCGCGGCGCTGCGGCTCGGCGTGGTCGAACAGCGGACGAAGCAGACTGGTCAGGAAGGTCGGGCTCCATACGCTGATGAAGGCGAGATCGTCGGCGGCGATAAGCGCGCGTAACGTTTCGTTGCGCCACGCCCGACCATTACCCGACAGCGACGGGGCGACGAGCGTCGGCAGTAGATCGACGAGCGGGCTGCCAGCCAGGTAATCGAGATCGCTGTCCGATCCGATCATGATGCCGTTGGGGGCGCGTTCGCGCGCTTGCATTGGCGGCGACATCGACCAGTACGCGCGCCCGGCCGCGACGCCGGGCACGGTGCGATGCAGATCGGCGAGCCAGACGATCAGCGCGAACTGCAATTCTTCGAGAAAGGCTGGCGTGTAGGGAATGAGCTTTTGCTGCTCGCCGCCGCCGCTGGTGCGCTCGAAGAAGCGTGGCGCCTGGGCGGTCAGGATCGGAGCGGACTCCTGGAGGGCACGATCGATCCATCGGGACATGCCGGCGTAGGAGGTTGCCGGCACGCGCTCGCGAAATTGTGCTGGATCCGCGATATCGGCAAACCCGTTGGCCATGCCGAACGCCGTGTTCCGATTCGCGGCGAGCAAGCGTGACAGAACGGTTGCCTGCGCGTCGCCCGGCGCATCGAGCGCGGTGAGCCACGCGTGACGGAAGGGTTCTGCAGCAGCGCTAAACGCGGCCCACGCATCTTGTGCACGCACGTGCATCCTCTCGTCAGAAATAGGTCTTTTCGAGCTGTGTCAGATCGCCGGGCAAGCGCCGGGGCGCGTCGAACACATGCAGCCAACCGTACCACAGCGGTCGCGTCTCCGCCGCGTCGGAGCAGGCATGAAGCTCCTGCCAGCGCAGGCTCGGATGCCGGTGATGCGTCAGGTTGTAGTTGAAGTTGAGGAATGCCCAGCGGATCAGTGTGGGGGCGCGCATGTTGTATGTGCCCTCGACAACGTCGAGCGGCGTGTGCATGTGATACACCCACTGAAGCGACGACCACGAAAAAGCGAATGCGAGATAGGCAAGCGCGATATCGAGCACGCGCCAGTCCAGCAATGCGCCCAGTGCGATCCACGCGGCCACGCCTGCGAGGGTTTCGTATCGAATTCGTCGAAAATCGGCCTGGTCGAAGTCTTTGAACGCAGCCGCATACGTGTTGTCGCGTCCGTACTTCGCCCAGCCATACGGGACGCGACTCGGAAGCACGGCCAGGACGAAGCTGCCCGCGAAACTCGCGAACCAGATGCCGCCGACGATCGCCGCGTAGTATTCGATTCGCTTGCGCCACAGCGAAGCGTCCGGCTCGACGAAGTCCACCCGCTCCGCGAGCGTTCGATTCCGCACGTGGTGGCCGAGATGATTCACGTGGATCAGCGTCGCGGCCGCGCCGAACATCGCCGATGCCCACCACATCATCAGGTAGTTGACTGCTCCGCGCCGATGCCCGAAACCGTGGAAAGTTTCGTGCATCATCGAAAACACACCTTGCATGATCAGGCAGAACGGTACGAGCGACACCCAGCGCAAGGGGCTCGTACCGTGCGACAGCCACGTCAGGATGCCGGCCCATGCAACGCTCTGCAACGCGAGCACGCAGAGATTCAGCCGATCGAACCGTCGCGAACATTTATCTATGGCGCTTGCATTGGCAACGAACATACAATTCGGACATGGATGGTGGCGGCGACGCAGAGCATACCTTCGATCGCCATCATCGAACAATACGCCCGCCTGCGCTGATCTTGCGCGTTACGCCGCGATCGACCGCGACCATGTCCGCCAAACGAACCGACGATTCCATGCATGAGCGCTGCAACGACGCGGCAGACATCCGTCGGCGCAATCCGCGTTTTTGTTTTGCCGACCACATTCCGCGCTATTGGTATCGTGACAAACGCCTCGTGACGCGCTTTTTCGACGCGTTCTCGATCATGTTTCCGCTCGGCGAGAAGTTTTTTGTCGATAGCGTGAGGCAGTACCGCGACGCGTTGCCGGTCGATGGCACACTCGCCGCTCAAGTGGATGCTTTCCTGTACCAGGAGGCCGCCCACATCCGCGAGCATCGCGCGTATAACCGGCGCCTGGCTCGCCAGGGCATGCCGGTCGACGCACTCGAGGCGCTCATGCGGAGACGGCAGCAACAATGCCGGCGTGTCGCGTCGCCGCTGCTTCAATTGACCTTCACGGCATGTCTTGAGCACTACACGGCCATTCTGGCCGATCTGCTGTTGCGCGATCCGGCCATTCTTGACGGCGTCGACCGGTCGATGGCCGTGATCTGGCGATGGCATGCGATCGAGGAAACCGAACACAAGGCCGTCGCGTTCGACGTATTTCGTGCTTGCGGCGGCGGCGCGATCAAGCGCTATTTCATACGGACGGCGGCGATGCTCGGCGTCACGGCATGCTTCATCGTCGATCTGGGCTATTTCATCGTTCGTCTCGCGCGTGCCGACCGCGGCGCCGGCAATTGGCGAAGCTGGGCACAGCTTGGCTGGTGGCTGTTCGGCGCGCCGGGCATCGTTACCCGCGTGCTGCCCGCGTGGCTGGTTTGGTTCTCGCCGCGTTTTCACCCTGCGCGAATCGGGAATCCGGCCACGCTGGCTGCTGCCCGTGCGGCACTCGCTGCCGATGGCGTGACAACGGAGCCGGCATGAACGCACGGCGTCCGGCATGGTCGCCGTCCGGCTTCGACGAGTGGCGGCAACACTACCCATCGACGCCGTTCGAACCGGCGCCCGCAGCAATCGACTGGACCGGGCACTTCATCGAATGCTGGCATGCGCACGGCACCCACGCATGCCCGGAGACCGTCGTCGTGCTGATTGCGGGACTCTATTCCGAGTGGATACCTGCCTGCTTCCGGCATGCCGTGCGGGCGTTGCGTGCCGCGCGGTACCCAATCCTGCGTGTGCCGGTCCGCTCGTCGCGCGCGGTTGCCGAGCAGGGCGCGCATATCGTGCGCTACCTGCATGCGCGCCTGCCTGCTGATCGCCGCTTTATTGTCCTCACCCATAGCAAGGGCGGGCTCGATGCATTGGCGGCGCTGCATGCGGATTCAGGGCTTCGTGCTCGCTGCGACGGTATCGCACTCGTTCAGCCGCCGGTCGGCCCGAGTGCGATCGTCGACGGGCTGCTCGGGCAACGTGGGGCGCGCATCGATCCCGCATGGCTGGGTCGAGCCGCCGGGAGATTGTTGCGCACACGCTGGCTGCATGCAGGCTCGCGCGATATCGGCAGCGAGCGCGACGCCGGCATCGCGAATCTGCTGTCTGCGGTGCCCGGTGACCTGCACTGCGTGCATGTCGTGAGCTGGTCGATCGAACGCACGTCCCGGTTCGACGCACATCACTCACGCCTCGACCGCTACCGTCCCGGTTGTGCGCATGACGGACAGTTCTACCTGGACCACCAGACGATTCGCGGCATGCCTCAAGTATGCGTGCCGCATCTCGACCATGGCCAGCCAGTACTCGGCGGCGCCGGTTTCGATGCGGGGCGTTTCTGGCTTGCACTCGTTGCGCTCCTGAATGACACGCGAGCGGCAGCGGTCGCGAGCGGTCAGACGAGATAGATCTCGAATCCCGGGATCGCTTCGGTGCCGCCCGGATCGAGTGCGGTCGCGCCGGGCGTCGATAGCGTATACAGATCCATCGGCAGCGCGGTGTACCGATAGCCGCGCAACGCGGACCATAGCGGATCGTGATCGTACAGGCAAAGCTGCAGCAACGCATAGCGGCTCCGCTCTCGTTGCCAGACTGCATCGAGCAGCGCCTGTGCAATGCCCGGGTCGCGTCCGCTCACATGCAGATGAGTCAGGTAGATGTCCTGAAGCGGCTGGCCGGGTGCTGCGATGGGAGGGCGTCCGAGCAACGGCGCGATGGCGTTGACGCCGTGACGCAACGCACCGAGTGAGCGCGGCAGACGTTCCAGGACGATGCGCTTGATACGTCCCGCATCCCACGGAGCAACGCAGCCCACGATACGCCCCTGTGCGTTGCGTGCGACCAGAAAGCGCTCGATTCCGAAGTCGGGCCAGGCGTTCAGGCGGCGCGCGAATTCGTCCGCTGTAAAGACGCAGCCGAAGGGTTGGGAGCGCGACTCCTGGTCCAGGAATGCGCGGAGCGCGTCGGCATCGCTGGACGACGCGTTCGTGATCCTGACGGAGTCGGCGCGCCGCGCAGCAATACGTCGCGCATAGATCGATACGTTACTGTAGCCGCGCCAATGTCGAAATCCGAGCCGGGTCCGCTTGCCTGCCCTGAATAGCGATTGCGTTGCGATCCGGTTGTCGCGTATGACGCAGCAGTACGTATGCTGCACATCTTCGTGCCGGGCGAGATCAGCGAGGCGATCGACGACATAATCGACCCACGTGCGTGCCAGTTCGCGATCGGGTGCGATGCGCAAGTCGCCGAGATAAGCGATGCGCTGCTTCTCGCCGGCGAGGTAGCCGTCGCGAACGACCATGCTGGCCATTCCCTTGACGTGCCCGGCGCTGTCCTCCGCAAGCCAGGTTCGATAGTCGTTCGAATGACAACGATGCAGTGCGAAGTAATCCGGTGAGCGATCGAAGCGAAGCGGCATCCCGCCGAGCATCGCGTAACGTGTTTGAAACGCGAGAAGCCGTTCGTTGTCGGACGCTGTGGCTGGCCGGATCCGCGTCATTGGCTCATTCACCGGTGAAGATGCGTCTTGCCATCGGGCGCAGGTTTTCCGGCGTCAGTTCACACAGGCAGACGAGCTCGTTTCCGTGCGCGTATTCTGGATTGCGCTCCAGAAAATAGGCGACATCCGGCAGCCGCCGATGCGCGTCCGGCACTTCGGCGAGGGCTGGAGCAAGGCGGCCTTGCGGTGTGGGGAAATTGAGCACGCCGGACGTGGCGTCGTATGCGTGCCCGAAGCGCTCGACAGCCAGATGATCGAGCAGTGCCTGACGCAAGGGCTCAGCCGGTCGGTCGAATCGCGGGGTGAAATCATGCGCGAACGCTCGCAAGTAGCGGTACGTGCGATGCCCTTTGCAGATCAGGAACCAGTATAGTGCCCGGTCAGGCGAGTTGCGTTTGAGCTCACCGGCGAGTCGAATCCAGCAAAACGCGAGTTGCTGGCTGCCCCAGCAGGCCGGATCCACGATCGTGTCGCCGGAAAACAGGATGCGCAGTGTGGTGTCGCCCCACTGCTGTTCGTATAGTTTCAACGTGGAGAAGCCGCGCAGCTTGCCGGTGTCATCCCGCATGATGACGCAATGTGTCTTGTCGTCGAGATCGTGTTCGAAGCGTGCCTGTTCCGTATCCCGGTAACAGGTCGAGTAGAGCGCGTACATGTGTGCAACGTCGACGTCGCGCAGCTGCGCACGTGTCATGGAACTGGCTCGAAGCGGCATAGCGTCGTTATTCATGCGAGCTGAAACGATTTATCATGATACGCGATCGAGCCGCTCCATTTTTCACATGCGCGCCATACCTTCTGTTTCCCTCTCCTATATACCGTCAGCGTTCGATGCGTGGCGGTGGCTCGCAATCTATGTCGTCGTGTCGGGCGCACTCTACTTCTGGGTTACGCACGCGCCGATGGCGCCCGTGGTGGTGCTGCGTCCGGAGCCGTACGATGCAGTTATTCCGCGCGTGTCCGCCAGCGTGCCGCTTTATTTGAGTTACGCGCTCGTGATGCCGTCGATTGTCTGGTTCGGCCGAGACCGCAATTGGCTGCTGCCCGCATTTTTCGCCGGTGCGCTTGCCGCAGGCCTGTGCATCGTCAGTCATCTGTTCTGGCCGACTGCCGTGAGCCGGTCGCCGGCTGTGTCGGGATGGATCGCATGGCTGTATCGGATCGACACCCCACTTGCCGCGAGTCCATGCGGGCATGTTGCGTTGCCTGTGGCGGTAACCGTGGTATTGGCTGCGCTACGTGTCCGCGCAGCGCGCTATTACGCGGCGTGGAGCGCAATACTCGCGCTCACGGTCTTGACGACCGGGCAGCATCTGCTCGCGGACATGCTCGCGGGGCTCGCACTCGGCGTCGGCGTTGGCGGTGCGACGACCGCGCTCATTCGTCTCGATGTCGACCTGCGTACGGCTGCGGCACTGCTGCTTGAATGGCTATGTATCGTAGTTACGCTACGAGTTGCGTTGTCGGTGGGCCATTGGGGCGGTTACCTCGTCGCCGCCGTCATTGTCGCGACGCGGCAACACGCGTTGTTCATTCTGTATCACGACGCGACACACTACCATTTGACCCGCCGCCGTTTCGCGAACGACTTTCTGATCAACCTGGCAATCGGCGTACCGGGGCTCGTGCCCATCGAATTCTATCGCCCGTTGCATCTTGCACACCATCGACACGTCGGGACTGCAGACGATCCTGAGCGGAATTATCTGTACCACGCGCAGCCATGGAAATTCGAGCCACTCGACACACTCCCGCTCATCCGGCAACTGCTCGGTGACCTGTTCGTGGTCAACATGGTGAAAAACATGCGCGCATATCGGCGAGCGAACGGGCGTGGTGCGCCCATGTCACTGCCGCTGCTCGCTGCGATATCGACATGGGGCATCCTGCTCGTGCCGCTCGTGCATGCCTGCACGGTACGCGAACTGTTGACGCTGGCGGCGCTTTGGTTCGTGCCTCTCGTGACAATTGGCGCGCTGGTGCAGAAGATCCGTAGCATTGCCGAGCACAGCGGCGGGCCGGGTGTCACGGCCGGCTGGAATGACTGGACTTATTCGTGGCGTGTCGGGTTACTGGGACGCTTCTTTATTTGGCCGTACAACATCAACTACCACCAACAGCATCATCGTGAACCCGGCGTGGCGTGGCATCGCTTGCCCGGATTGCGTGCGACCGACGAGCCGGTTCTGTCTTCGCGGCAATTGCCTGCATTGCTCTGGTCGGGCGCCTCGCGTCGTGGTAGTCGAAGATAGAAAATCCCTTTCAAGACACGATGAAGTGCCCCATCGATCCAGGAGCGAAAGATCGGCACGGCCCGTTGCGATCCGTCTGACCCGTGCCGCGCAACCCCGATCGTGCATTGAGCGCAGCCATTGTCTTGACGCGCTGGGGATTCATCGACCGTAGCGCGAGGCCTTGTCCGGAACGACGGGGTCAATTCCACGCCAATGCGCAGCGGTATGGCGGCCTCCACGCGCACGCGGCCCGGATGAATACCCATGCGGATTGTCTTGGTATCGAGAGGCGTCACACCGCCAGATCTCGGCGGCTTCGTGTGCTAATCCCTCACGCCCTGCGCCGAGCTCATGAAGTTGACGCTGATCCGCGTGCCGTCGATTTCCGGTTCCTTGGGCACGCAGTGCACCCAGTCTTGCTGCGCGCGCCCTCCCATCACCACCAAGTCGCCGGAAGACGGCTTGAAGGTCATGGAGCGGCCGCCCTTGATCGGCTTGATCAGGAACCGGCGTATCGTGCCGAGCGTCAGGACGGGCACGATGCAGTCGAGCTTCCGGCACGAGCCGTGGTCGCGATGCCAGCCTATACTGTCTTGCCCGTTGCGATAGAGGTTCATCCACAGGCCGTCGTATTCCACGCCGTAGTGACGCGATAGCGCGCGCACAGCCTGCAGCAGGCGCGCGTCGGGCACGTCGGCGACATGCTTGTAGACCGCCGTCATGCGCGGCTCGCGGAACACCTGGTTGAACATGCGCCGATCGTGCTCGAGCCACGGAACGCTATTGCGCAACTGCTCATAGAGCAGCGAAGCCCCCGAAATCCATCCGGGCACGATGTCGATCCAGGAATGGGCGTCGAGATCGAAACGCCTTGCCGATCGAAAGGACTCGTCTATCGAGAATTCGGCGTCGCTGCTTCCGAACAAATCGCTCTGAGCAGGTACCGTGCTCGGGATCCGTGTGATTGAATTCATCGTGCAAGTTGATCGCTTCCGGTGTGACGAGTCACGCGGCCGGGAAAGATGTCGATATGAGTCGTTGTCAGGCAGAAGCACCGTGATTCATCGCATACCACGCACGCAGCACCGAATAGCCGCGCCAGGGCCGCCATTTCTCGGCGGCTTGTGCCGCGGCACGGGCGCTACCTACACCCAGGGCTTTTTGCAACGCGACGTCGCCGGCGGGAAAGGCGTCGGGCCAGCGCAGCGCGCGCATGGCGATGTACTGCGCCGTCCAGTCGCCGATGCCGGGCAGTGCACACAATTCGGCGCAAGTCGCAGTGACGTCTACGCCGGGATGCAAAGCGATGCGCCCGTCCAGCACGGCATGCGCCAGCGCATGCAGCGCGGTCTGGCGTTGCCGCGTGATGCCCAGGCGGCCGAGCTCATCGCCGGTGGCGGCCGCCAGGGCAGCAGGCGTGGGAAAGAGACGGTCCAGACCCGCGACAGGCGTTTCGATCGGATCGCCGAAGGCCGCAACCAGTCGCGCGCCCAGTGTGCGTGCAGCGGCCACGGTGACCTGCTGGCCCAGCACGGCGCGCACCGCCAGCTCGAAGCCGTCGAGTGTGCCCGGCACGCGCAAGCCTTCGCCCGACGGGAACGCGGCGTGCAGAGCCGCGTGGATGGCGATCGGGTCGGCGTCCAGATCGAACGCGGCGCGCACACGGTTGATCAGCGCCGGCAGGGCGGCGGCCAATGAATCGCTGATCGTCAGCACGGCCTGCGCGCGATCTTCGTCGAAGCGAGCGCGCAACCAGCCGCTACGCGCCTGCGCACCTTGCACAAGCCGCAGCGTTCGCGTGTATTCCAGGCCCGCGACCTGCTCCACGCCGGGCAACGCGCGCAGGCGCAAGAAGCCCACCATTGCCTGTACGTCATAGGGCGGTCGCCAGCCGAGTCGCACGGTCACGCCTTGTCCATCGGACGTGGATCTGGCCCGGCGCAAGGCGCTGGGATTCAGGCCGTAGTGGCGCGAGAAGGCATCGTTGAAGCGTCGGACGCTGGAAAAGCCGCTGGACGCCGCGACCTGGCTCATCGGCAATCGGGTGTCGGCAATCAGCTGCTTGGCTGCCAACAGCCGGCGTGTTTGAAGGTACTGAAGCGGCGATACGCCGAAGTGTGCGTCGAAAATGCGGCGCAGATGGCGGTCGGTCACGCCCAGCCGTTGCGCAATGCGCGGCATCAAGCCGCCGCTCGACTGCCCGAAGATCGGGCGCGCGGAGGTCATGTGCCGCCATGCGTCGGGTTCATCCATCAATCTTGCGGCCTGCAGGGCCAGGATGCGCGAAGCGTCCTCCGTGCTCCAGGATGCTGCGCGCGGGGCCAATTCGGGGCGGCAACGCAAGCAGGGCCTGAAACCGGCCGCTTCTGCTTCTGCCGCGTGACGGTAGAAGCGGAGGTTCTCGCGACGTGGCGTTTTCACGCGACACACCGGACGGCAGTAGATGCCGGTGCTGGTGACGGCCGCGAAAAAGGAGCCGTCGAAGCGCGCGTCGTGCGCCTTCAGCGCCAGGTAGCAGGCGTCGCTGTCGGGGGTGTCGATGGGGGTAGGCATGGGTGACATCGTATATCCCGGGCGCCCGCGACGTGCGCCATTTTCGGACATGTGGTCTGTCGGCTTTGCGCCGCCGAACACCGGGCATCTCGAGCATCCGGGACGGCGGGGAATGATTGCGCGGTTCGGCCCCGCCAACCTTCACGGAACGCGGTATGCGCTTGACTTCAAGGTGATCGGGAAGCTGGATCGTGCGTGAGGCAGTGCGGTGCGCTCATAAAACGGACCGGCCCTCACGATGGCGCATTCCCGTTCCATCGCAAGATTCGGAGTTGCCGCGCGACTTCTTCCCGACAAAGTGTCGCTACGCGCAGGCCGGATGATCAACCCGTGAGTTGCATGGGCGATAGCGGCCCCGTTTTTTGCGAGCCTGCCGCTTGCAGCGTTGGTTGTTGCCGATGCGTTCCATCGACCTCCTGGCGGGGCGATCACGGCGATCGAATCGTCGACGTCTTGCCTGCTTCCAGCCGTTGCCGGCAATCGATCGTGACGCGGCGGCGTGCCGGTACCCGCTTGCCCGCCGACACCCTCCGAAATATCGGATGCGACACCTTAACCCCGCAGTAACTCTTTTAATGCAATCCGCCAAAACATCGGATGGAATTATTTAAATGGAAGAAACTATTTAATTTATTTCCTTTTAATCAAACAAAACATCCGCGCCGGCAAAGGTATTTTAGTTAGCCTCGTCATTCAATGTGACTGCTTCCGCTCCGCATAAGCCTGGCGGGGCTATGCGGGTGATTCAAATTTACGACCCTTTATATGCGACCTGAAAATCGGTCGAAAATGTAAAGCATTGCAATATCAAGGAATAATTTGAGTGTTTTGATTGCGATGCATGATTTTATTTGGCAGGATTTTCATCAGGTTGCTCGATTTCAAGACAACAATACAGCCGGCCATTCAATCAGTCGAAACAACGCGTGCCGGATGAGCAACGATCCGAAAAGAAGCTGACGAAGAAACGGATAACGAGGCGGCGAACGGGCGACATCGTTCGCGTTCATTGAAGCAATCGTTTGCCTGGGCGTCGATGCGTCACTCGAGCGACCCGGGCGGATTCGATACGGGGCAGCCATGGCGATACTCATGAACGATTCTTCCGGGGAAGCGTGCCTGCTCCGCGCGTATCACGTGTTCGGCCGGGATGCCGCGCGTTGCGATACGGTCATCCGGGATGCGTCGGTGTCCCGTGTTCACGCCCATATCCGCTGGGTGGGCGGGCTGTGGGAACTCCACGATCACAGCAGCAACGGCACGTCGCTGTCCGGCGTGCCGTTGCGCCACGGCGATCACGCGGTGCTGCAGCCGGGTGACGTGATCCGGTTCGGCAGGGCCGGCGTCGCGCCGTGGCGCGTTGAAGCGCTCGACGATCCGGCCGATACGCTGTGGCCGATACGAGGCGCTGCGCATCCGATCGTGCTCGCGCCGCGCCAGATCCTGGCCGCACGCGCCGCGCAGCCGGTCACGATCGTCCGGTCGCCGGCCGGCGAATGGTTGTGCGACGACACGTTGCCGCCGCGCGCGCTCCATGACGGCGACGAAGTATCGACCGGCGACGCCACGTGGCGCCTGGCACTCGCGCGCAATGGTTCGACGATGAGGCTCGCCGCGCCCGCCGATCCGGCCGTGCCGGCGCAACTGCTCGAATTCCTCGTCAGCCGGGACGAAGAGCATGTGCGCATGCTGCTGCATGTTCGCGGCGGCGTGGTCGATCTCGGCGAGCGCGCGCATCACTACAGTCTCGTCACGCTTGCCCGCGCACGTTCGGCCGACATGCAGGCCGGCTACGACGCCGCCACGCAAGGCTGGATCGAACTCGACCGGCTGGCGCGCATGCTCGGCATCGATACGTCCCATGTCAACGTGCAGATTCACCGCGCGCGGAGCCAGTTCGCGGCCCTGCCGGGACTGGGCGCGAGCCAGCTCGTCGAGCGCCGGCGCGGCAGCGTCAGGTTCGGCGATTTCCCGTTCCGCGTCATGCGCGGCGCGCATCTCGAATGCGAGTCGGTGCCGCCCGCTCAGCCGCGTATCGGCGTGCATCGTCCGGCGCCTGCCCCGGCAGTCCATTGCTCATGAACTCGAGGGAACCGGTCTCGGCGCCGGCGGTGCCCCGTGCGCCCCTCGCGCCGTTTGCGGAACTGGCCGGCAAGCGGCGTTACCGGCTCGGTTCGTTGCTCGGTGAAGGCGGCAATGGCGTGGTGTTTCGTGCGACCTGCTGCGAAACGGGACAAGCCGTCGCGATCAAGCTGATGCGGGATCACGCCGCGCGGACCGCGACGGAGCGCGCACGCCAGCGTGCGCGTTTCCAGCGCGAGACGAGCCTGTGCGAGGCGCTGCGGCACCCGAACATCGTGGCATTGCTGGACAAGGGGGAAGCGCCCGACGGCCGGCTGTTCGCCGTATTCGAGCTGGTGCAGGGCCGGACCTTGCGCGACCGGCTCGCGGCACAGGGGCCGCTGTCGGCCGTCGACACGGGCCGGCTGATGGCGGAGGTGCTCGACGCGCTCGCGGCCGCGCATCGCCGGGGCATCGTGCATCGGGACCTGAAGCCGCAGAACATCGTGATCGCGATGGCCGACGACGGGCCGCACGCGAAGCTCCTCGATTTCGGCATCGGTGCGTTGCTGCCCGGCGCGGAAGACATCGGGCGCCAGACCCTGACGCTGGCGACCGAGGTGCTTGGCTCGGCGTCCTATTGCGCGCCCGAGCAATTGCGCAACGAGCCGCCGACGCCAGGAAGCGACCTGTATGCGTGGGGCCTGGTCGTGATCGAATGCCTGACGGGCGAGGTCGTCATGCGCGGTGCGAGCGTGGCCGACATTCTCTATCAGCAGCTCAGCCCGGTGAATGTCGTGTTCCCTCCGCCGATCGCGTCGCATCCGCTCGGCGCGGTATTGCGGCGCGCGTTGAGCAAGAATCCGGAGCAGCGCGCCGCGTCGGCCGACGAACTCGCGGAACCGTTTCGCGCGCTCAACTTCGCGGCGCTCGTCGGCCAGTTCGATGCCGGCCGCGCAAGCGGACCGACGCATCCGCGCCCGTTCGCGCCGGACGGCGAGCCGATCGCAACGGCGGGCGGGTACCGTCAGATCACCACGCTGTGCTGTTGTGTGACGATCACCGGGGAAGGCCGGCGACGCCGCGCCGAAGTCGATCACGACGCCTTGCTCGACGGCTACGAGGCGCAATGGCAGACGAAGTGTGTGGATATCGCGGTCGGTTACGGCGCGCAGGTCGATGCACAGCTCGGCGACACGCTGCTGTTCCACTTCGGCTTGCAAGGCGACATCGATCGGCCGGCGCGTCGCGCGGCGCGCGCGGCACTCGACATGGTGCGGGTGGCCGGGCGCGCCCGGCTGCCGGTGCCCGCGGTGGCCGGCGGCGACGCCGATGGCGCGAGCTGGCGCGTCGAAGTGGCCGCCGCGATTCACGTCGGGCAGGTTCTCGCCCACGCGTCGCATATGTCGGGCGTATCGACGCCTGCCGCGGCCGCGCGGCTGCTGCGGCTTGCCGGGCCCGGACAGATTCTGATCAGCGACGATGCGCGGCTGGTGCTCGAACGGCATGCGGACTGTCGGCCGACGCCGTTGCGGCTCGCGCGGGCGGGCCTCGTGCCGCAGCCGGTTCACGAATTGCTCGGCGAGCGGCGCGCCGATACGCCGTTCGATTCGCTCGACGCCGGCATGCGGGCACCGATGATCGGCCGCGCGCGCGAACTCGACGTGCTGTTGCGCGCATGGCATGAAACGCTCGCACGACATCGTCGCGTGGTGCGCGGCGAGCCTGTGCCGAGCGGTGTGCCGCGGCTGGTCGTAGGCGACGCGGGGCTCGGCAAATCGCGCCTCGTACACGAGTTGTGCGAGGCCGTCCGGGGCGAGGGTTCTGCGTGCGCGTATTGCGGGTGCCTGCCCGAGCGGGAGAACCACGCACTGTTTCCGGTCCTGCGATTCATCGCCGCGCATTGGCATATCGACGCCGACGACCCGGCGGGTCTCGCGCTCGCGGCGATCGACCCCATGATCGCGCCGCTCGAATGCGATCACGCGGCGGCCCGTGTCGCGCTCGCGACCTGGCTGGGGGTGCCCTGCGACGGGACGAGGGCCCCATGGTCGAGTGCGCGCGAACAACACGCATTGTTCGACGTCCTCGAGCAGCTGATCGTGTCGCTCGGCAATGGCGCGCCGGTGTTGTTCGTCGTCGAGGATGTCCAGTGGATCGACCGCACGACCGAGGATTTTCTTGCGTACCTGCGGCGCTCGCCGCGCGCGGTGGCGCTCGGCATCGTGCTCACGTCGCGCCCCGACAAGCTCGCGCGCTGGCGCGGCGCGACGAAGCGCATGGTGTTGCGCCGCCTGCCGCGCGACGACGCGCAGCGCCTGATGTCGGCATGCCTGGGCCCGGGCGAGCTCGATCCGCTCTGGCTCGACCCGCTCGCCCGGCGCACGGCGGGCATTCCGCTGTTCATCGAGGCCGTCGCGCGCGAGCTGACGATGGGCGGCGCGGACGACACGCTCGCCGGGCTGCTGACGACGGAACCCCGCCCGCTTCCGCTCAGTCTCGGCGCGATGCTCGGTCGAGCGTTCGACCGGATCGACGACGCGCGCGACACCGCGCAGCTCGCCGCGACGATCGGGCTCGAGGTCGATGCGCAACTGCTCGTCGCGGCTTCGCCGCATGATCGCGCGACGCTCGACGCGCACCTGCAGTTGCTGCTCGAGGAACGGATCCTGTACGCGCAACATCGGCGCGATCGCGTGGTCTATTCGTTCCGCCATGCGTTGATTCGTGATGCGGTGTATGCGTCGATGCCGCCCGACCTGCGGCGCGGCAATCATGCGCGCGTCGGCCGCGCGCTGGTTGCATGAGCCGCTCGCGGCGCCGGTGCACATGCGTTTGGCGTCGCTCATTTCTGGCTGCGTTTTGGTGCACGACGGCTTTACCCGGTGCCGGTGGAACCTGGGTGGTGCACCCGGCCACGCAGCGAAGCGAAGTTGAATCCGGCACGGCTGTTTCCGTGACCTGACCGGTCGTCCGCCAGTGGCGCCGGGTTCCGGGCGCGACGTCGGGCGTGGCGTAGTTTCATCTCGTGCTCCCGCTTTCGTCTTTCGAAATCCTGACGTATTTCAAAATGCTTTCCATCCATGCCGCATGCGCGATTCGATGCCGGGACAGTCGAAATTTGCATAGCGTTTGTGAACGGAATTACGGCTGCATACGTTCGCGGTTGACGGTGCCGCGCGCCATGTCCGGCGCGCAGCGGCCTCGATGCGCGGCGTGATGGCGCGTCGCACGGCTGCGGGCGCCGACGGGCCCGGATCGCGGTACGGTCCGAACGAGATCACGCAAGCACATGAGGATGCAGTCATGGCATCGATTCCCGAACCCGCGCCGACCGGCGACACCAGCAAACGGAACTGGCTCGAATCCCACGAGGCCGGCTATCACAAGACCCTCGGCAATCGACAGGTGCAGATGATCGCGATCGGCGGCGCAATCGGTACCGGCCTGTTCCTCGGCGCGGGCGCGCGCCTGCAGGCTGCCGGGCCGTCGCTCGCGATCGTCTATCTGGTGTGCGGCGTGTTTTCCTTCCTGATCCTGCGCGCGCTCGGCGAGCTCGTGATGCATCGCCCGAGCAGCGGCAGCTTCGTGTCGTATGCGCGCGAATTCCTGGGCGAGAAAGCGTCGTTCGTCGCCGGATGGATGTATTTCCTGAACTGGGCGATGACCGGCATCGTCGACATCACCGCGGTCGCGCTCTACATGCATTACTGGGCGCCGTTTTCGGGCGTGCCGCAGTGGATCTTCGCGCTCGCCGCACTGTGCATCGTCGCGACGATGAACCTGATCGGCGTGAAGTGGTTCGCCGAGATGGAATTCTGGTTTGCGTTGATCAAGGTCGCCGCGATCGTGCTGTTTCTCGTGATCGGCAGCGCGATCCTCGGCACCGGCGGGCATGTCGCAGGCCATGACACGGGCATGCACCTGATCACCGACAACGGCGGGCTCTTCCCGCACGGGCTGATGCCGGCGCTGGTGCTGGTGCAGGGCGTGGTGTTCGCGTTCGCGGGCGTCGAACTGGTCGGCACCGCCGCCGGCGAATGCAAGGACGCGCGCAAGGTGCTGCCGCGCGCGATCAACAACGTGATCTGGCGCATCGCGATCTTCTACGTCGCGTCGGTCGTCCTGCTGGTCTGCCTGCTGCCATGGAGTGCGTACAAGGCGGGCCAGAGCCCGTTTGTCACGTTTTTCGGCGCGCTCGGCGTGCCCGGCATCGGCTCGGTGATGAACCTGGTGGTGTTGACCGCGGCACTGTCGAGTCTCAACTCGGGACTGTATTCGACCGGGCGCGTGCTGCGTTCGCTCGCAATGGGCGGCTCGGCCCCGGCGTTCCTCGGGAAGATGAGCGGGCAATCCGTGCCGTACGCGGGCATTCTCGTGACGGTCGCGATCTACGTGGTCGGCGTGCTGCTCAACTACCTGGTGCCGTCGAGCGTGTTCGAGATCGTACTGAACATCGCGTCGCTCGGCATCATCAGTACGTGGGCATTCATCGTCGTGTGCCAGATGAAGTTCCGCGCGGCGGTCGCGCGCGGCGAGGTGGACGACGTGTCGTTCAGGATGCCCGGTGCGCCCGTGACGTCATGGCTGACGCTGCTGTTCCTGCTCGGCGTGCTGGTCCTGATGGCATTCGACTACCCGAACGGCACGTGGACGATCGCGTCGATCCCGCTCGTCGCGCTGCTGCTCGTGGCCGGCTGGAAGTGGCTGAGCGGCCGTGCGCACCGCGCGTCGCTCAAGCCGACGATTCCATCGGTCGCGCTCACGCAGAACGTGCTCGAGAAGGACGGCGACTGACGGGGTGCGCGACAAGGGGCGGGCGCCGGCTCGATTGCGGCGCGCCCGCTCAAATACCCATTCGCGCGGCAACACCGTCGCGATCGACGAACTTGTGTTTCAGCGCGGCCGCGACGTGCACGGCCAGCAGCAAGCCGAGCGTGAGCACCAGTGCACGATGCAGCGCGTCGGTCAGGAGTCGCAACGGTTCGTCGCGGCCGACAAGCATCGGCAGGTCCGCGATGCCGAAGAAGCTGACCGGATGCGCCCCGGCGAGGCGGTGCACGTAGCCGGTCAGCGGCACGAGAAACAGCAGCAGGTACAGCACGCCGTGCAGCGCGCCGGCGATCCGCGCCTGCCACGCAGGAACGCTGCCAGGCAGCGGCGGCGGCGTGTGCGTCGCGCGCCACACGAGGCGCGGCACGGTCAGCATGAAGATCAGGCTGCCGATCGATGCGTGATAGAACAGGATGCCGTTGAACTGCGGCGAGCTGTGCGGGAACGTATCCATGTAGAGCCCGATCGACAGGTTCGACAGGATCAGGATCGCGATCGACCAGTGCAGGGCGATCGCGAAGCGTGCGTAGGTGGGGTGGTTGGGCTGTGACATGAGCGGTCTCGCTGTTTCGGGTGGGGTTCGCCCGACCGCACGTCCGGGGCGCGAACGGCGTGGCGACCTCCGATATACCGGAGCCGGCCCGGATTTATTCCCGTTGCATGTGTCGACCGCCGTGTCTGGCTTGCAGCCGGTATTCCCGGATCCGGTTCTGTGGCGTATGGTCGGTTGCGGCGAGTGCGCAGTAGCGCGTGCGCGTCGATGCGTTCGATGCGCTTGCCAGCCGGTCGGGCGACAGGCGCCGGGGGCGCGGTTGCGATGCGCGCGATGGCTTCTGCGTGAAGCCGACCCTCGTCGTACCGAAGTCGTTGCAGTCGAGCATGTGCCGCAACGAAAGCTTCGGGCCGGCCACGCGGGTCGAGCGGCCGGCCGCCGTGCGTGTCAGAACCGCGTACTGAATCCGACCCGCGCGATCGACTGCAGTGCGCCGCTCGACGCACCGTTCGCGTCCATCACGCCGTTGATCTGCGCGTTGCTGCCGTGGTTCGCGCGCTGATGCACGCCCGCCACGTACACCATCGTGCGCTTCGACAGCCAGTACTGGACGGCCGCCAGGAACTGGTGCGCGTGCGCATTGTCGAGTGTGTCGTTGCCTTTCATGTAGGTGTAGCTCGCGCCGACCACCCACGCAGGCGATGGATGCCACGACGCGCCGGCTTCCGCCGACCACGCGCCCGCGCCGTTCGCCGAGTTCCGTACGGTCGTCACGAGCGCTTTCCCCGTGACTGTGCCGAGCGTGTAGTGCACCCCTGCGCCCCAGTTGCGCACGCTGGTCGGCGGGAGCCCCGCCGACGCGCCGTATTTCTGGTTCGTATAGGCCGCGCCCGCGCCGAACGGGCCGTTGTCGTAGCTCGCGCCGACGCTGACCGTGTTGTTCGCACCGACCGACCCCGCGACGTTCCCGAAGCCGTACAACGCGCCGAAGGTCAGGCCCGACAGCGACGGGCTCGTGTACTTGACGGAATTCGCGACGCGATTGCTGCCTGCGACGCGATCCCAGTCGAACGCGCCGGTGGGGTTGTTCGGCAACGCGAGCCTGTCGAACGGCCCATTGCGAAAGCCGTACAGGCCGACGAGATCCTGCGCGATCTCGTTGCCGCTGGCGGCGAGCGCATCGACCATGAACTCGTACTGGTTGCCGAGCGTGAGCTTGCCGTAACGGTCGTTCTCCAGCCCGACGTAGGCCTGCCGAGCGAACAGCCCGCCGCCGATGATCGAGCCGTTGCCGAGCGAATACTGGTTCACGAGCCGGAAGATCGCGCGCGTGCCCGCGCCGAGATCCTCCTTGCCTTCGAAACCGAGCAGGTTCGGAAAGAAGATGTTGTCGTCGAACTTCGCGTTGCCGTGGCCGCCTTCGTTGCTGACGTAGCTGATGCCGGCATCCATCAGCCCGAACATCGTCACGCTGCTCTGCGCGAACGACACGGCGGGAAGGGCGCATGCCGCGAGCGCCACAAGGGTCTTTTTCGTCATCTCCAATGTGCTCCTCACATGTTTCCGGTCGGGCCGGATATTTTTGATTGGACTACTGATTGATATGAACAAACCCGAGCCGGGCGATTCCCGGTTCGGTGACAACCGGAGCGAGCCGGTGTGCGGCCGGCATCGGCTGGAACCGCGTGGCCGCCAATGCCTGCCGATGCCTGTCGAGCGCGCGCTAGACCGTCGAATACCCGCCGTCGACCGGCACGACCGCACCTGTCACGAACGACGCAGCGGGCGAGCACAGGAACAGGATCACGTCCGCGACTTCGTTGGCCGTGCCCCAGCGCCCGAGTGGCGTGCGTTCGAGGATGCGTCGTGACGCCTGCGTGTCGGCCATCAGGCTGCTGCTGAGCGGCGTGTCGATCCAGCCGGGCGCGACCGCGTTCACGCGGATGCCGCGATCGGCCCACGCCTGCGCGAGCGAGCGCGTGAGCTGTGCGATGCCGCCCTTGCTCGCGCTGTACGCGGGGCGGTCCTTGCTGCCGAAGTACGTGTACATCGATGCGACGTTGACGATGCTGCCGCCCTGTACGGACAGCGCCGGCAATGCGGCGTCGGAGGCGCGCATCACCGACGTCAGGTTCACGTTCAGCACGAGTTCGAACTGGTCCATCCGGTATTCGTCGGCGTGCCGGCTGATGCCGACGCCGTTGACGAGCACGTCGAGCCGCGGCAATGCGGCGATCGTGCGCGTCAGCTCAGCGCTGTCGGTCACGTCGAGCTCGACGCACCGGACACGTGGATGCACCGGCGCATGCGGGCCGGTAGCGTCGAGCCCGAGCGCAACGACCGATGCGCCGGCTTCCGCGAAACGCCACGCCGTGCTTGCGCCGATGCCCGATGTGCCGCCGGTTACAACGACGGTTTTCCCCTCAAATAACCACTGGCGACTCATGTTCGACACTCTCGACGGCGTGGGTGGCGCGCGCATGCCGCTGCGCGGGGGAAACCAGGATCTTGATCTGCGTACGATCGGCGAGCAGCGCGTCGAAGCCGTCGGTGACGGCGTCCTCCAGCGACACGGTGCGCGTGACGATCGACGTGAGATCGAGCGCGCCCGACGCGACGATGCGCAGCAGGTCCTCGTACGCATGCCGGTAGCCGACGCTCGCCGTGAAGGTCAGTTCGTCGTTGACCGCGCGGAACGCGTCGAAGCCCGCCTGCGGCATCAGGCCGACCATCACGACGCGGCCGCCCTTGCGCAGCGCCTGCATCGCCGCTTCGAACGTGGCCGGCAAGCCGGCCGCCTCGAAGCTCGCGTCGACGCCGAGCCCGCCCGATGCCTCGTGGATCGCATCGCGCAGCACGGACGCGTCGAGCGTGCGTGCATTGAACGTGTGCGTCGCGCCGAAGCGCGCGGCGGCCGCGAGGCGCTCGGTCGACACGTCGACCGCGACGAGGGTCGTCGCACCCTGCAGCTTTGCGAGCTGGATCAGCAGCAGGCCGATCGGCCCGAGCCCGAATACCGCGCACGTGTCGCCGAGCCGGAGCTCGGCGCGGCGCAGCGCGTGCAGCGCGACGGCCGCGGGTTCCATCACGGCGGCCTGCTCGAGACTCACGCCGTCGGGCAGCCGGTGCAGCATGTAGGCGGGCACGACCGCGAAGTCGGCCATCCCGCCGTCGCCCATCAGCCCGGCAAAGCCCATCGACACGCACAGGTTGTACGCCCCCGAGCGGCAGTACGCGCACTGGTGGCAGCGATATTCGGGCTCGACGGCGACACAATCGCCCGGATTCAGCGTCGTCACGCCTTCGCCGACTTCGACGACGGTGCCGCAGAATTCGTGGCCGAGCGTCAGCGGCGCGGTACGGCGCGACAGCGGATGCGGCGTGTCGACCGGAATCGCGTGCGGGCCGTCCGCGTATTCGTGCAGGTCGCTGCCGCAGATGCCGCAATACGCGACCGCAATGCGCACCTCGCCCGGCCCGGCGCGCGGCGTATCGATTTCCACGAGACGGACGTCGCGCGGGCCATGCCATTGAAGTGCACGCATGTCAGCGTCCTCCGAGGTTCTGTGTATCGAGACGGTTCGCGGCCGTGCCGGCGAGCGCGCGCTTGCGCAGCACGGCGGGCGCGGTTTCGACGAGGCCGAACGACAGCACGCACGCGAGGATCGCGCCGGTGGCCGATGTCCACATCGCGAACTGCAGGCCGTACTTGTCCGCGGCGAAGCCGGCGACGGTCGGCGCGACGAAGCCGCCGATCAGCTCGCCGGCGCCCATGATCAGCCCGAGCGCGCTCGCGATCGCCCGCGGCGGCACCGTTTCCGCCGGGATCGTCGCCATGAACAGCGTGAAACAGCCGAGGCCCGTGTAGGTCGCGAGCACGAGCGTGCAGAGCGCCCACAGCGAATTCGCGTGAATCATCGCGACGGGGCACGCGGCGGCGATCAGCGCGAACACGATCATCGTCGGCTTGCGGCCGATCCGGTCGGAGATCGCGGGCACCGCGAAACCCCAGAACACCCACGCGGCGCCGAGGCAGGTCATCACGACGCCCATGTCGGCTGGGGACAGGTGGCGGCTGTCGACGAGGAACACCGGCGCGAACGAGATGATCACGACGAACCACGTGAGGAAGAAGCAGCTGATCAGCACGCAAAGCAGGATGTTGCGTTCCTTCAGCAGCGCCCAGCGGCTGATCGCCGCGCCGCCCGCGGCTGGTGCGCCGACGGTGTCGGCCTGCGCATGCCGTGCGCCGCCGGGCGGCACCTCGCGCACCCAGCGCCAGATGCAGAACGCGATCAGGAAGCCGGGAATGCACGATACGAAGAACGCGTGGCGCCAGCCGTGCGCGGTCGCGATGCCGATCACGACCGGCGGGCCGATCATCGCGCCGAGCAGGCCGGCGGCGGAGCCTTGCAGCAGGCCCATGTTCAGCCCGCGGCGGCCCGGCGTCGAACTCTCGACCATCAGCGACTGCGAGAGCGGCAGCACCGGGCCTTCGGCGATGCCCATCAGCGCGCGGAACGCGATCAGGCTCGCGAAACCGCCGACGAGCCCCGACAGCGCCGAGCACACGGAAAAGCCGATCACGGCGGCGATCAGCAGCGGCTTGCGGGTGCCGCGCGCGTCGGACCATGCGCCGGTCGCGGCGCCCGACAGCGCCCACGTGAGCGCGAGTGCGGACGACACCATGCCGAGCTGCGCATTCGTCAGGTGCAGCTCGGCGGACATGAACGGGAACAGGAACGACAGCGCGAGGCGGTCGAAGAACACGAAGCCGAACGTCATGAACAGGATCAGCAGCAGCCTGTTCTCGTACGTCCAGGCGGGCCTGGAGGAGGAGGGGGATGTCATGGTGAGCCTCGCCGCGCGTCAGCGGAACAGCTTCTCGATCGCTTGCGCGCCGAGGCCGACCTTCTCGTAGTGCGCCTTGCACATCGCGATGTACGAGTGCACGTCGAAGTAGCCGTCGGGTTGGCCTTCGTCGTCGAGCCAGATCAGCGGCCCCTTGACGATGAAGAACGCGCGCATCGGCTCGGGGTGATCGAATGCGACGAGCGTGTGGCCCTCGCCCGGCGTCTCGTATACGAAATCGCCGCGCGTCGCGGTCCATTCGTGCTCCAGGTAACCCCACTTGCCCGACAGCGTGTAAGCGAACACCTCGTGCGGGTGATAGTGCCGGTTCACGAGCCCGGCTTCCTTCGCCATCAGGATGTCGCACCATTTGTTCTGCGACGGCGAGATCCACAGCGGCCGCGACGAAACCGTTTCGGTGAACGGAACGTAATAGCGCTCGTCGTCGGTGGCCGCGTTCGCGATGTAGGCTTCCGGAAGCGCATCGGGCTTGAACGGATTGGCAATCGGCGGGATGTTTTGCCAGAATTCGGCTACGGCTTGGTCGACCACGGTTCGTCTCCTTGTGTATGAGTGTCGTGGGCTCGACTTTAGCCAGCAGGTGCGCGCCGCTCTTGACTGGGCTGGACGAATTGCTTGATCGGGCCGGACATCGCACCGCACGACGTTTAAACGATCCATCCCCCAATTTCGCAATGCATGGCGCTCCGCACGACGGGCGCCAGCAGGAGGCGACGTGACGAATTCGACCGTTTTTTCACGCACGCGAGGCTCGACGGCCGACGTGCCGGTGCGCGACCGGATGGCGTACTGGGACGCGTTCAATGCAGAGACGCTGGTCGGCCTGCGCTGCTCGTCGCTGTCGCCGGCCGGGCTCGAGGTCGAGAAGACCGACATCGCGCTGCCGGGCCTCGGCATCGCCGACATCAGCGGCCAGGATCACGTGATCGAACGCAGCCCCGCGCTGGTGCGCCAGTTGCCGAAGGAGTCGTTGTTCGCGTGCCAGATCCTGAGCGGGCGTGCGTATTTCATCCAGCACGACCGGTGCCTGCTCGCGGAAGCCGGCGATGTCGTCGTCTACGACACGCGTGTGCCTTATCTATTCGGATTCCTGACACCGATGCGGCAGTTGCTGATCGATATCCCGGTCACGACGCTCGACGACCGGCTCGATGCGGAACTGGCGGCGCTGCCGCTGCGGATCGCGCCGAAGCCGGGCGCGGGCGCGATGCTCGGCGCAACGTTGCGCGCGAGCGTCGAGCGGTTCATGAAGGACCCGGTCGAGCGCGATGCCGCGCGATTCGCCGAGCACACGCGCACGCTGATCGCGGAACTCGTCGATGCGGAAGTGAACGGCGCGGGCGCGTCGCGTGCGTCGTTGTCGTACCTGCTGACCGCGAAGCAGTACGTCGCGACGCACCTGGGCGACCCGGAGCTCGGGCCGCAGGCGGTTGCCGACGCGGTCGGGCTGTCGCTGCGCCATCTGAGCCGGCTGTTTGCGGCCGAAGGCGAGTCGATCACGCAGCACATCTGGTCGGAGCGGCTGGCGCACGCGCATCGCGAGCTGACTGACGCGCGGCTGCGCAAGACGAGCATCGGCGAGATCGCGTTTCGCTGGGGTTTCTCGAGCCAGGCGCACTTCAGCCGGGCGATTCGCGAGCGCTACGGCGCGTCGCCGATGGCGTTGCGCGATGCGGCGCACGCGGCCGGCCGTTGATACCGGCGGTCGATGCGGATGGAGCGGCGGCGCGTGTCCCACGCGCCGCTTTTTTTCGTGCAGTGAACGACGGCGCAGATGCGCCGCGCCGCGTCATTCCGCCAGCATGAATTCGGCGCAGCGCTCCGCGATCATGATCGTCGGCGCGTTCGTGTTGCCGGACACGATTCGCGGCATCACCGACGCATCGCAGATCCGCAAGCCGTCGACGCCCTGCACCGAGAGGCGCGGCGTCACGACCGCGTGTTCGTCGTTGCCCATGCGGCAGGTGCCGGCCGGGTGATAGACGGTTTTCGCGCGGCGCCGCACGTAGTCGGCGAGTGCCGACTCGGTCAGCGTCTCGGCTTCGCGCACGATGCGCGCGAGCGACGGCGCGCGGATGATCCGCCGCGCGAGCGCGACGCCGCGCACGAGACCGTCGACATCGGCCGGGTCGGACAGCGCGCCGCTGTCGAACAGGATCGGCGCGGCCGGATCGTTGCCGCGCAGTTGCACCGAGCCGCGCGAGCGCGGCCTGAGCAGGCACGGATTGATCGACAGGCCGTGGCCGGGCAGCGGCTCGCGATCGACGTCGCCGACGAGCGTCGGCAGCACGTGGAACTGGATGTCCGGGCGGCCGCTGCCGGTCGTGTCGACGAACGCGCCGGATTCGACGACGTTCGACGTCAGCAGGCCCGTGCGGCACAGCATCCACTGCAGCCCGTGCCGCAATGCCTTCAGCCCGCGATCCTCGCCCAGCAGGCTCACGGGCGCGTGGCTGCGGCCGTAGATCGAGACTTCGAGATGATCCTGGTAATTCGCGCCGACGTCGCGGCTGTCGTGCCGCACGTCGATGCCGTGCGCGTGCAGGTGCGCGCCGGGCCCGATGCCCGACAGCATTAGCAGCTTCGGTGTGCTAAGCGCACCGGCTGCGAGCACGACGTCGGCGCGCGCGGCGGCCGAACCCGTCGCGCCGCTTGCCGTCCGCCATTCGACGCCGGTCGCACGCCGGCCGTCGAACAGGATGCGCGTCGCGCGGCAGCCGGTCAGCACGCGCAGGTTCGGATGCCGCTGCGCGTCGGCGAGATAGGTGGCCGCGGTACTGCCGCGCCGGCCGTCGAAGATCGTCGTGTGGTAGAACCCGACGCCATGTTGCGCGGCGCCGTTGAAATCGTCGTTGTAGGCGATGCCGGTTTCCTGAGCGGCTTTCACGAACGCGAGGCTCAGCGGATGCCTGAAGCGCGTGTCGCCGACCTTCAGCGGCCCGTCGGTGCCGTGAAACGGCTCGGAGAGCCGCAGGTGCGATTCGGCGCGCCTGAACACGGGCAGCACGTCGTCCCAGCCCCAGCCCGTGCAGCCGAGCGCGGCCCAGTCGTCGTAGTCGTCGCGCGTGCCGCGCACGTACAGCATCGCGTTGACCGAACTGCCGCCCCCGAGCGTGCGGCCCTGCGGCACGTAGGTCCTGCGTCCCGCCGCACCGGCTTGCGGCTCGCTCTCGAACGTGACCGTGCGGCGCGTGCCGAGTACGCGGATGAACGTCGCCGGTATCCGGATGAACAGGCTGTCGTCCTTCGGGCCGTCCTCGAGCAGCAGCACGCGCCTGCCGGCCTTCACCAGCCGGTGCGCGACCGTGCAGCCGGCCGAGCCGCCGCCGACGACGATATGGTCGTACGTCTCCATCCCGCTTCTTCTCCTTGCTGTCGGGCGGCGAAACGAGTGCCGCCGCGCAGGAAGCCAGCTTAGCGACCGCCATGCGGCCCCGTTTGACCGGGACGGACGGGGTGTTTGCCTCGCCGGGACACGGCGGCGGGTGGACGGTGGCGGGCTAGCGCGCGTCGGCCGGCGCCGGCGCCGACGCGCGCGACTCGCTCGGCGTCTCGCCGAAGCGCGCGCGATAGCTGCGGCTGAAGTGCGCGCTGTTGTTGAAGCCCCAGCGGAACGCGATTTCGCTGACCGTCAGGTGCTTCAGCGACCGGTCGCGCAAGTCGGCGCGGCAGCGTTCGAGCCGCCGCGCAAGGATATAGCGCGTGAGCGGCGTTCCTTCGAGCTCGAAGACGCGCGCGAGCTGGCGCGGCGACAGGTTGATCGCGCGGCTCACCGACCGGCTGTCGAGATCGTCGTCGGCGAGATGGCTGTCGATGAACGCTTTTGCGCGCGACAGCGTGTGGACGGTCGACCTGGTCGGCGACGCGTCGCCGTCGCGCAGCCGCAGCATCGACTGCACGAGATCGAGGATCGCGGCGGCGCGCCGTTCGCGCGCACCGGTCGTCGGCTCCTGCGGCGCGGCGAGCAGCGCATACACCTGCCGCACGGCCCACGATGCGACGCCGTCGTCACGGTCGATCTTGACGAGGCTGCGGTAGCGCCACGGGCCGACGCGCGCCTCGAACACGTCGCGCGGCACGTCGAGCACGGTCATCGCCATGTCGGCGGGAAAACCGTGGCCGTACGGCATCGACGTGTCGTAGAGCACGAGGTCGCCGGGCCCGTGCTGCATGCAGTCGACGTCCTGGAACGTGTAGCCTTGCCCTGCGTGCATCAGGCAGATGAACACGGCATCGCGCTGGTCCGCATGGATGTTGTGCGACGTGCGCACGACTGCGTGCCGGTTCGCGACGATGTCGCACGCGCGGAACAGCCCGAGATCGCGTTTGCGCAGCGACGCATCGATCCCTTCGGACGACTTGCCGCTGCATTCGATCCGCACGAGCGTGCGAGCGACATGGTCGACCCAGTAGTCGACGCGTTCGTGGCCGCGCACGGCGCGCGTCGAGATCGTGGCGATCTCCGTGCTGGTGTCCGGCATGACGTTCTCCCGATGACCGCCTGAGCGGCGCAGTCTCGGGCACGCCGGAGCGCGTGGTCAATCCGTGAAAGACCCGGGGCACGCGCGTGACACGCTTGCAGCGGGGCGCGGCGGGCGATTGCGCGATCGATGTCCGTTCGGATCAACGAAAGCGGCCGTGCGAGTCAAGACACGGATGCGGCTTTGGGCTAAGCGTGGCCGGCTTACTTCGACGAAGACGACGGCAGCCCGAGCGACACGTCCTGCTCGTAGCCCATCTTGCCGCCTCGGTACTCGACGCTCACGTGGCCGGCCCGCCGCGCGTCGGTGACGTTCGCGTAGATCGATGTCATCACCATCCCCGCGTCGCAGTCGAGCGCGATCGTGCGGTCGACGCGGCCCGTCGCGATGTTCACGGCCCGCAGCGACTGCATCGCCACGCCGCACTTGTCGGACAGCGCGTAGACGCCGACCAGCATCTGCGTCTTCGTGCGATACCACATCGGGATATCGACGTTGCCGTCCAGCTGCGGGTGCTGGTCGTCGGTGTCGTTCAGCCGGCCGACTTCGTCCAGCGTGATCGGCAGCGTCTTGCGGCCGTCGTCCCACGTGCCGGTTGCCGTTTTCCCGGTGACGTTCAGCGCGATCGGGCAGGGCTTCGGCCGTGACGGCGAGGCGGCCGGTACGACCGGCGAGTCGGCGTTCGATGCGGGCGACGACGCTTCGCACAGCGTCAGGCGGCCGTCGGGCTCGCGCTGGCCCCGCAACGGGATCGGCTTGCGATGCGCGTCGTAGTAATAGCTGCCGTCGACGCGCCAGCGGCCCGCGTCGTTGTGGTTGATCGCGTCGTAAGTCTGCAGCGACACGTGTACCGGCGCGTTGCCGATCGTGCCGGTGTAGTTCGCGATTTCGTACCAGCCCGCGTAAGACGCGGCCGGCGCGCAGGCGAACGGCACGGCGAGCATGGCGGCGAACGGGGAGGCGTAGCGGGCGCGGCGGGTGTTCCGGGGCATGGGCGTTTTTTGTGCGAGGTGTGGGTCCGGGCGTCACGGATATCGGTCCGGCCGTGTCGAGCCGTGCGGCGGGCCGCCCGTGCGCCGCCATTGTATCCATCCGCCCCACCCGAATGCCCCGCCTCCGCGCATGCGGTGACAAGAGCGCGCACGCGACACGGGCCGGTCGCGGAACCGCGCAGGCCGCGCGATCCGGTCGGCCGGCCCGCTGCCGATGACTTCAGGTCGCGCTGGCCTCGTCGATCCGGCGGATGTCGTCCTGATCGAGCGTGACGCGGATCGCGTCGCCGAGCGATTCCAGCTGCGCCAGCGACGTCGCGCTCGCGATCGGTGCGGTAATCGTCGGCCGCGCGATCTGCCAGGCGAGCGCGATCGCGGCCGGCTGCGTGCCGTGTTTCGCCGCCACCGCATCGAGTGCCGCGAGGATGCGCAGCCCGCGTTCATTCAGGTAGCCGGCGACGCGGTCGCCGCGCACGCTCTTCTTCAGGTCGGCCTCGCTGCGGTACTTGCCCGACAGGAATCCGCTCGCGAGCGCGTAGTAGTTGACGACGCCGAGTTTCAGGTCGCGCACGACCGGCTCGAGATCGCGTTCGTAGTCGGCGCGGTCGAGCAGGTTGTATTCGGGCTGGATGACCTGGTACGCGGGCAGCCCGTCGCGCGCGCTGATCGCGGCGGCTTCGCGCAGGCGTGCGCCGCTGTAGTTCGACGCGCCGATGATCCGCACCTTGCCCGCATCGATCAGCGTCTGATACGCGCCGAGCGTTTCCTCGAGCGGGGCCGTGTCGGCGAGATCGCGGTGCGAGAAATACAGGTCGATGTAGTCGGTCTGCAGGCGGCGCAGCGAATCGTCGACGGCTTTCAGGATATTGCCTTTTGACAGCCCCGCGCGCGCGTCGAGCAGGCCGACCTTGGTCGCGATCACGACCTGCTCGCGCTTGCCCGAGCGCTTCAGCCACTTGCCGATGATCGTTTCCGATTCGCCGCCGTGGTTGCCGGGAACCCAGGCCGAATAAACGTCGGCCGTGTCGATGAAGTTGATGCCGGTGTCGGCGAGCGCGTCGAGCAGCGCAAACGACGTGTTCTCGTCGACGGTCCAGCCGAAGACGTTGCCGCCGAACGCGAGCGGCGAAACCTGGATGTTCGATGTGCCGAGGGGGCGGTGTGCCATGTTTCTCTCCGGGTGGTGCGGGATCAGGGGATTGGACTGCGGGAGATGAAGCCGGTCGCGTTGAGACGGCGAAGCGCAGCACGAGGTTCCTCCTGCAGCACACAAACCGACGTGTTCGGAGGCCGTGTGTCGGGATGCCGGATCAAGCGGCATCATCATGGATGCGCCATCCGTTCGAGCGTCGCCCGGCACGCCGCAAGACATTGCATTTGTTACCGATTTCTCGCGGGAGGCGAAGAAATTACCGGGTCGTGTCAGCGTTGTCGCTGGTCGCGCTCTACGATATCCTTTCATCCCAAAAATAGGGAGGCAGCGCGCCGCTGCCATTCGAACGAAAGATTATTCTGAGGCGGTCATGGCTGACCTTGCAGCATTTATTCGCCCTCCGTTTTTCCTGCAAGACAAGCGCTTGCTCACGCTGTCTTTCCCCCACGACGACGCACCCTCGGTCACCGACTCGTACGGGCGGCACCGTCCGGCGCGGCTGGTCGCCGAGCGGCTCGTCGCGCACGAAGGGCTCGGGATCGACTTCACGTTCGAACTGACGCTGTTGTCCGGCGAGGCGGGCGTCACGCTGGACGACATGCTGGGCAAGCTGCTCGCGGTGTCGATGGTGCGCCCCGATGGCGGCCTGCGTTATTTCACCGGTTACTGCACCGAGTTTTCGCTGGTCCGCAACGACGATTCGATTGCGGAATATCGCGCGGTGCTGCGCCCGTGGAGCCATTTCCTGCGGACCCGCGTGAACAACCGCCTGTTCCTCGGCCAATCGCTTCAGCAGCAGATCGGCACGCTGCTCGCCGATTACCAGGGGCTCGCGCCGTCGTGGGAGTGGCGCGTGCGCGGCGACGATCCCGCGCGCACGATGAACGTCCAGGGCGGCGGGCTCGGCGAAAGCGACTGGAACTACATCGTCCGCCATCTGGAAGCCGTCGGGTGCCTGTACTGGTGGGAGCACGACGAGAAAGGCCTGAAGCTGATCGTCGGCGACGACAGCACGGTGCAGTGCCCGGCCGTCGACGGTCGCTCGCCCGTGATCCGTTTCCGGACGCACGACGGTCCGATGGCCGCCGACGCCATTTCGCAATGGTCCGCGGTGCGGTTGCTGTCCGCCGGCAGTTACAGCGCGACCGCGTTCGATTTCAAGGCGCCGCATGCGGCCAATGCGCAGATTCCCACGCTGCATCCGCCGGGCGTCGCGCCGCAGGTCGAGCATCACGAATACGTGGGGCACTACGGTTTCGCGAAACAGACGCGCGCCGGCGATGCGCTCGCACGCGTGCGAATGGAGGAGATCGAGGCGGCCGCGACGCGTTTCGACGCGGCCGGCAACCATCACGGCATCCTGCCCGGACGCTGGTTCCAGCTGGCCGATCACTTCAGCGCGGCGTCGGGCAGCCCGCAGGATCACGAGTACCTGATTCTCGAAGCCCGTCACGAAGCAGCGAACAACTACCTGCAGGCGGACGGCAAGCCCGAGTATCGCAACCGCTTCGTCGCGGGCCGTCGGCATACGCCCTGGCGCCCGGGCCGTGGCTTCAACAGCGAGCCCGTGCGCGTGCTGGCGCCGCAAACCGCGACCGTCGCCGGCGCGAAGGGGGCCGGCAGCGTCGACGTCGACGAATACGGTCGCGTCTGCATCGTCTATCACTGGGACCGTGCGGCGCAGGTCAGCGCGCGGATTCGCGTGGCCGCCGGCTGGGCGGGCGGCGAGAAGGGCATGATCGCGCATCCGCGCGTGGGCAGCGAGGTGCTCGTGATGTGCCTCGACGGCAATCCCGACCGGCCCGTCGTGTCGGGCACCACGTACAACGCGGAACGGATGCCGCCGTGGGCGCTACCCGACCAGCACGTGCTGACCGGCCTGCGCAGCCGCGAACTGTCGGGCGACAGCGGCAACGCGGCGGGCGGACGCTCGAACCATGTGCTGCTCGACGACACGCCGCAGCAGCTCCAGCTGAAGCTGCGCAGCGATACCGACGCGAGCGAACTGACGCTCGGGCACAACGTCCGCATCGACGCGACACAGGGGCGCACCGACCAGCGCGCCCGCGGTTTCGAGTTGCGGACCGACGCGCACGGCGCGGTGCGGGCGGCCAAGGGCCTGCTCGTCACCAGCGAGGCGCGCTACGACGCGCGTGCGCACGCGACCGATATCGGCGAGACCGTCGCGCGCCTCGACAAGGCGCATGACCTGCACGAATCGTTGTCGGGTTCCGCGCACGACGTGAAGGCGCAGGAGTCCGGCGACCAGGATGCCGTCCATCAGGCGCTCCGCACGCAGAACGACGGCCTGAGAGGCAGCGGCGGCAATCCTCAGCAAGGCGAGTTTCCGGAGTTCGCGCAGCCGTTTCTCGCGCTCGCCAGTCCGGCCGGGATCCTGGCCACGACGACGGGGTCGACCCATGTCGCGAGCGACCAGCACGTCGCGTTGACGAGCGGCGCCCATACGAGCATCGGCGCGGGCAAGAGCATGCTGGTCAGCGCGCAGGAGGCGGTGCGCGTCGCCGCGTTCGAGAAGGGCATTCGGCTCGTGGCCGCCGCCGCCGACATCGACATCCAGGCGCTGAAGGACAGCATCAACGTGCTGGCCAAGCTGGACGTGAAGGTCGATGCGAACCGCATCACCATCACCGCGAAGGAAGAAGTCCTGATCAACGGCGGCACCAGCTACACGCGCTGGAACGGTAGCGGCATCGTGCACGGGACCAAGGGCGAATTCACCGCGCATGCCGCGTCGCATACGTTCACGGGGCCGGACAGCCTGCCGGTGCCCGCGCGCGCGTTCCCGGGCACGGCGTGCGCGCCGTGCATGGTCAACGCGGCATCGATGGCGTCGCCGTTCGCGGCCAAGGCGTGAGGCAGGGCAGCGCATGACGAATGACCTGATTGCCGCGCAGGCGGCCGACGCGCTGCAGGCGGCGCTGTCGTCGCAGGACGGGCTGCGCGCTTACGTCCTGATCGACGGCGCATTGCTCGATACCTTGCCGGACGATGACAAGGCGTCGTGGCCCGCGTTCGTCGCGGCCTCACTGCTCGACGACGCCGCCGACGACGAGGCGAGAATCGTCGGGCCGCTGCTGTTCGAATGGCAGCCCGGCGCCGACGGTGCCGATGCCGCGGACGCGATCGAGCCGCGCAGCATTCCGTGGCCGGCGGCGAGCGTGCTCGTGTCGCCGCTGTCGCTCGAGCGACTGGCCGCGCATCTGGCGCCGATGGTGGACGTCCAGCTCGAGCAGATGGAGAGCGTGATGCTGATGCGCTTCTTCGATCCGCGCGTGCTGCCGTTCTGGCTCGACATGCTGCCCGCCGCGCATCGCGCGTATCTGGCGCAGGGCGTGCGGCACTGGATTCACCGCGATACCTCGCTGCAGCTCCGGACGGCGGACATCGCCGCGCCCGCCAACGTCAGGCAGGCCGCCGAATTTCCGCTGCAGTTGACCCAGGCTCAGGAAGACGATCTGCTCGCCGCCTGCTATCCGTACACGATGCTCGAGCGGCTGCGTACCGAAAAGCCCGCGCTGCTCGCGTCGCTGCCGCCCGCACAGCACTACGGCTTCGTGCGCGATCAACTGGCACGCTGCCGCGCGCACGGCACCGACAGCGCGGCGTCGTTGCTGATCTATTGCGAACTGGCATTGCGGTACGGCGCGCGCTTCGACGAGGATCCGGCGATGGCCGCCGTGTTCGACGCGGTGGCGCAGGGGCAGGCATTTCCGGAGGCGCTGGCGATGGTGCCGGCGGAAGACTGGCGGCGCATGCAGGAAGCGGCCGCGTGATGGCGCGTGCGCGACGCGACTCGAATGAAATCGACTGGAAGAGAAGGAAGTTCAATATGAACCGCTGCTGGATCACCTTGCTGTCCGTGATGGTTTTTTCCACGGCCGCATGCAGCAAGACCTCGGGCGATGCCGAAAAGGAAAGCCTGGCCCCCGGCGACGCGAGCAAGTGGAATGACCCGAATTACGACGTCATAACGGCGGGGTCGTTCAACTATACGGATTACGATATCTACGGCGTTTACCTCCTGCCGCCGGACAAGAACAGCCTCGACGATGCGGCGAGCGCCGATGGGAAGAGCGCCACGCCGCGGAGCGCGACACACTGGACGGGCGGCGGCGGGCAGAGACCGAGCCTCGCATGGGATTTGCGATGGACCACGCCCCGCAAGTTCAAGGTGTGGTGGGAGCGCGTGGTCGACAAGCGCGCATTGGAAGCCTCGTCCCCCGATTACGACGAGTACACGCATCGAGAAACCCGACCCGGGATGGCATGGTGTGAAGGCGAGATTACGATCACGCGCCCGCCCGTGAAGGGCAAGAGCGGCGGTATCGTGTTGCACTTCTTCCCCGATGGCCGTGTGGAAGGCGATATGGACTTCCACGTCGATGGCGCAGTCCCGAAGGTGGCGCTTTCAATGCGCGACGAGCAGCGCAAGCTGACCGGTCGTGCCTGCCTGAAGGAAATTCCCAATCCGTTCTATGGCCGCAAGAAGCCGGCCCAATGGAACTGACGCCGGGCGCATTGCCGAAACAGGAGCGAAACTGCCATGAGCAATCCCCCCATTGTCAGACGCATCTCGGATCTCACCCCCGCCGAGGACGCCATCCGCAGTGCCCAGCGAGAAATTCTTGATCCGCTGCTGATCGAGCAATGCAAGGAGTGCCCGAAGCCCGTGTGGTTCACGGCATTCTTCGACGGAACGGGCAACAACTTCGACCTGGACGGCCGTGGTTTGAAGGATGTCAAGCTGACCAAGTACAGCAACATCGCGAAGCTATGGCGGTTTGCGCATGCTGAAGACAACGCGTTCCCCCGGACTGTTGCACGCTATGTCGAAGGTGTCGGCACGCCGTGCGACAAAGTAGGAGATACCGGAAAGGGTCTCGACAATGCACTCGGTATGGCTGCCGCGAGAAAAGGCGAGTTGCGCATCCGATGGATGCTCAACGAACTCGACCGGCATGTCACCGGTCACATGCCCGCTGTGAGCCAGATCAACCTGGCCGTATTCGGTTTCTCGCGGGGCGCGACGGAAGCGCGTGCCTTCGTTCGCATGCTGACCGAGCAACTCGCCGAGAATATCGGCGGGAGGCTTTGGTGGAACAGGAAGAACATGAAGGGGCATCGCCCCGAAGTGGTCGTTTATTTCCTTGGAATTCTTGATACGGTTTCGTCAACGGGCTTCGGCGGCAGCCGCGTCGAGGCTGCGGGACCGGCCATCGCGACCATTTTTTTCGGACCGCTCGCCGGCGGTTACCTGTACTCCATCGACAAAGGCGGTCACGCGGAATGGGCGAACGATATTCGCATTCCGGGCTACGTGCGGCAATGCGTTCACTATGTGGCGTCGCAGGAGGTGCGGGAAAAATTCCCCGGTGACTCGGTGCGGGAAGACCAGAAGATTCCCGCGAACTGCCGCGAGGTGTACTACCCTGGCATGCACTCGGACGTGGGCGGTGGTTACGAGCACAACTACCAGGAAGGTCGAACCAACGAGCTGGCCAACGTTGCGCTGAACAATCTCTATATCGAAGCATGGAAGGCCGGCGTTCCGTTTCGTTCACCAAAGGAACTGCTTGCGGACGCCGGGCAACAGTTCGAGATTTCCAGGGAGCTGGAGGCCGCATGGAATGTCTACATGGGTCAGGGGGGCAGCAAAAGTGCGGGCGTGGCGCCGAATAGCGACAGGCTCGAGACGCAGGTCATTTGGCACATGAACCGCTATTATCAGTGGCGCGCCAGCAGAAGCCGACGCCTGAAGGACGGCCGTCTGAAGCCACCCGGTGGCGTGGACGATCATATGGTCATTACCGATCGCGAGTGGAATGAAGATACGGATCGCTTGCGTCATGCAAACGGCGGATACCTGACTGTCTCTGTTTCGGAACAGGAAAAGGCCATCGACGCGGCCGTCCGGGTTGCCGGCAACTGGCTGGGTAGTCTCGATCCGGCGACGCGCGCGACGTTCGACAAGTTCTTCGACCACTATGTGCACGATTCGATTGCAGGTTTCAAGAAGCAGATGGAAGACGGCTACGTCGGCCCTGCGGAATTGAGCCGCTGGACGGTCAACCGCCAGTACTTCATGGGCAAGCGCGGCAAGAAGTTCCTGTACTGGCGCTACGAGGGCGACAAGGCCGAGCAGGCCGCCACGCAAATCGCCAAGGCCGATCCGGCCAGGCAGCAGGATCCGATGGCCGCCGACGAACCCCAACTGGCCAGCAACCAGCCCGTCGGCGGCACGCTGCCCGACACGACATCGACGGCCTGACGCCGGTCGCGACCGGCTGACCTCACGTCGCGGCAGACCGCATCTGCCGCGACGCTCCCCTCCCTACCGCAACTGCACGGCCGCGAGAAACAGCACCATGCTGCCGATCGCGCCGTCCAGCACGCGCCACGCGACTGCCTTGCGGAACCACGGCGCGAGCAATCGCGCGCCATAGCCGAGCCCGAGGAACCACACGACGCTGACCGACATCGCGCCGATCGCGAACGCGAGCCGCGCGCCTTCCGGTTCACGCGCGCCGGCCGTGCCGATCAGCAGGAACGTGTCGAGATACACGTGCGGGTTGAGCCACGTGAACGCGAGCGTCATCAGCACGATCGCGAGCCCGCTCTGCGGCGGCGGGGCGACCGCATCGCCGCGCACGTCGAGCGTTTCGTGGCCCGGCTTGAACGCGCGGCGCAGCGCGTTGATGCCGAACCACGCGAGATAGGCGAGGCCCACGTACAGCACCGCATGGACGAAGGTCGGATAGCGTTCGACGAGCGCCGATGCGCCGCCGACGCCTGCGCCGATCAGGATCATGTCGGACAGTGCGCACAGCAGCACGATCTTGCCGACATGCGAGCGCATGATGCCCTGCCGCAGCACGAATGCGTTCTGCGCGCCGATGGTGACGATGAGCGACCCGCAGAGCGCGGCGCCGTGGGAAAAAGCGAGCCAGTTCATGATGGATGACAGCAGGAGAAGCAGTAGACGGATGAATCGGGTAGCGCTAGTCTGCGGTCAGCATGAAAATAAGAGAAGCTAAATCACCTAATGCAGATTAAGGAAATCTAATGCTCGACTACGCGTTGCTCGATGCCCTCGCGGCGGTGATCCGGCACGGTTCGTTCGAGCGTGCGGCCAAGGAGCTGAATGTCACGCCGTCGGCCGTGTCGCAGCGCGTGAAATTGCTGGAGGAGCGGGTCGGCAGCGTGCTCGTCAAGCGCGGGCAGCCGTGCGTCGCGACGACGTCGGGTGCGCTGCTGTGCCGTCACACCGAGCGCGTGCAGCTGCTCGAGGCCGAGCTGGGCGGGCGGATGCCGGCACTGCCCGGCCAGATCGCGAGCGCGTGGCCGACGTTGCGCGTGGCCGTCAACGACGACAGCGTCGCGACGTGGTTCATCGACGCGGTCGGGCCGTTCTGCACGGAGCGCGAAACGTTGCTCGATCTCGTGATCGACGATCAGGATTACACGGCTTCGCGTATCCGCGACGGCAGCGTGCAGGGCGCCGTGACCGCGCAGGCCGAGCCGATCCAGGGATGCCGGTCGGAGCGGCTCGGGCGGATCCGCTATCGCGCGGTATGCTCGCCGGCGTTTTACGAACGCTACTTCGGCGCGGGCATTACGCGCGATGCGCTGCGTCGTGCGCCGTGTGTGATGTTCAATCCGAAGGACGGGTTGCAGGCGCGTTTCATCCGGCGCGTGACGCGCGCGGATCTCGATCCGCCGCAGCACTGGATACCGCACGTCGCGGGCTATCTGCGCGCATGCGAGACGGGATTGGGATGGGGGATGTGTCCGGACCGGATGGTCGATCGCCAGCTGGCGGCGGGTGAACTGGTCGACATGTCGCGCGGGCGAACGATCGATATCGACCTTTACTGGCAGAGCTGGCGTTTGTCGATCGGCTGGCTCGACGATTTCAGCGCGGCGCTGAAGGCGCGCGCCGCGCTGTTCCTCGATTGACCGGTCGCGTGACGCAGGTAGCGCGGCGCGCCAGATGTGCGCCGTGCGGCATCACGTCAGACGTGGTGCAGGCCGTCGAAATCGATGATCTGCACGTGGCGGCCCTGCATTTCGATCAGGCCGCGCTTCTGGAATTTCGACAACGTGCGGCTGACCGTTTCGAGCGTCATGCCGAGGTAGCTGCCGATGTCTTCGCGCGTCATCCGCAGGTTGAATTCCGACGGCGAGTAGCCGCGCTTCAGGTAACGCGACGATACGTCGAGCAGGAACGCGGCGACGCGCTCTTCGGCATTCAGCGAACCGAGCAGCATCGTTTGCGACGTTTCGCGCACGATCTGTTCGCTCATCAGCTTGTGCATGCGCAACTGCATCGAACCGGCTTCCGAGCACAATGCCTTGAGCGCACTGTACGGAATCACGCAGACCGAGCTGTCTTCCAGCGCGACCGCGGTGCGCGGATGCGTGTCGTCGCAGATGCCGTCGAGGCCGAGCGCTTCGCCGGCGAGATGCAGGCCGGTGACCTGCTCGCGGCCGTCGTGGCGCGTCGCGACGGTTTTCAGCGAACCCGAGCGCACCGCGTACAGGTTGTCGAATGCGTCGCCTTCGCGGAACAGCGCTTCGCCGCGCTTGACGGGGCGCGCCGCGCAGATCACCGATTCGAGGCGGCTGAGCGCTTCGGGCGCCAGCCCCTGCGGCATGCACAGGTGCCGCATCGCGCACGTCGAGCAGTGGGCGGCCTGGCGAGGCGCCCAGCTACCGGCATGAGGCGTGGCGGCGGGACGTGTGGCGACGGGCGTCAGCATGATCGTTTACTCCGGCATTGAATCGACGGAATCATTGTCCCACCGCAACTTGCCGCTGTCGGGTGACAAAACGTCGCGACCGGCCGCGTATGCCGAACGCCGTTCACGCGGCCGGCTCGTCGGCGTTGGCGGCCGCCGGGATCAGCAGCACGGGCAGCGTCGCGTGGCGCACGCATTGCTCGGCGATGCTGCCGAGCACGAGACGGCGGAACCCGCGGCGGCCGTGCGTGCCGAGCACCAGCAGATCGGCGCCGAACGCTTTCGCGCCGTCCAGGATCAGCGACGATACGTCGTTGAGCGACGTCGCTTCGCTCCGCCGCGTCTCGCCCTTCACGCCCGCTGCCTGCATCAGCGCCGTGAAATCCTTCGCGAGCGCATCGCCCTGCGCGACGAGCTGGTCGCGCAGCACGGACGGATCGTAGCCGGGCACGTTGTAGTAGATCGCGGCGTTCTCGACGACGTAGAACGGTTGCAGCTCGGCGCCGTGCGATTTCGCGAGCGCCAGCGCCGCATCGAACGCATGGCGGGACGTGTCGCTGCCGTCGACGGCAACCAGAATACGCTTGTACATAGTGTCTCCGAGTGGCGGGTTGAAACGAAGTCGGCCGAATGGCCGATCGGGCTGGGTGATGCGCGATGCTGCGAGGCAGGGTAAACCAATGGCCGGGACTTTGCAGCGAGGTGCCGGTCGTGCCGCGCGGCGGTGCCGCCTCCGATTGCGCGGCGCACGCCATGCACAGGGTGCATGCAGTGACGTGCGAGGCGTGTCGTGCGGCGTGGCCCCCGCCGTCGTCCGCATCGTCGGTGGAAATGCATGCGCAGGCAGCGTTGTCGCGCGCGGCACATGCGCATGCATGTGCATCGCCACGCGCGCCGATCGAGGCGACACCGCGCGACGGTCACGCGGATGCATCGCCCCCGTCGCCATTCAATCGCAATCGCGCCGTTTCGACATGACCTCGATCAACGCATCTGCATCGGTGCGATTCACGGCGTGCATGAGACCGCCGGCGCCGTCGCGCGGAATCGTTCGTTCCTGCATCGCGCGGTTGACGGCACACGGTCGGCGCACTGTCGCGTGCGCCGATCCTCGGCCATCGGCTGTCGGCCGATACCGGTTGGCAAACGAACGATCGATTCAAACGCCGCGCCGGCTATCTCGGGACGGCGGTCAGCTCGAATACGCGCTCCGGCCGCCGCTGGTGGCCGGGCCAGTACGTGCTGCCGTACATCCGGTGGACGGGGCGAACGGCGCATCGCTCATCGCCGGCGGCGCGTCGAAGCCTTTCTCGATCACCATGTATCCGGCACGCAGCGCGAACGCCGGATGGTTGCCGCCGGGGCGGCTGTCGAACCCGGCGAAGCCGTCGCCGGCTTCCGGCATCGCATTGACGAGCGACGCGTTGCTGCGCGTGATCTGGTCGGGCGAGATCGGCCCGCCGCCGGCGAGACGCGACGCCTCGCGGTTCTTGCCGTCGGTGTCGACCGTGCTGTCGTGCGTGTCGTCGTTGTCGAGCTCGATGCTGCGTGGGCGCGAGCGCTCGGTTTGACCGGATGATTCCATCGCGGCTCTCCTCGCGGCGAAGCGTTCCGGATCGAAGCAAATCCCGTTCCGGGCATGACGGGAAAAGGCGCGCGGGCGATCGCCGCGGTCGCGCGACGCGCACTGATTTGTCGTGATTTATTTCAGCTAGAAGACGCGTTTTCTACAGAGTATGATTCTTTTCCTGCGAAGCGGCGACAGGGGATTGAGTCGCGCCGCCTCTGCCCGCGCCGGGGCGCCGCAGCACCCTTAAAGACGGGCAGTGAACAACAAAGCAAGGGACTAGAGGTGGCGGATTCATGCAAGCGACTACTGCCTTCACGCACCGCGGTTATCTGTTGAACTGCGCGCCCGCGCGTGCCAGCGACGGTTCATTCAAGCCCTACGTCGTGATCTCCCGATCGAGCGACGGGGAGCTCGTTGCGAACCGCTTTTTCCCGATCGAGCTCCAGTTCAACGACGAAGGCGACGCGATCGCGCACGCGCGCGACTGGGCCGTGCGATGGATCGACGCCAGCAGCATCACGATCTGACGCTGCCGCGATTCGGTGCCCTCGGCCGTCCGGCCGATCCCCGGCGTGCCGCTGGCGGGCACAAAACGCGGTAATCTTGCGGAACCCGTCACTTTATTAGCGGCCGTGCGACCGAGCGCGGCCGCCTGCATTGATATATGTCGACATCACCCGCCCGTCAGTGGGGCCTGGAAGAAATCGTCGCCGGCTTGCGTGAGTCGCGCGAGGAACTCCATCGCACGCGCCATCCGCGCGGCATCCGCGAACTGCCGTCACGCGATGCGATCTGCAAGATTGTGACCGGCCTGCGCGCGTCGATGTTTCCGACGCACTACGGCGCACCGGACCTGACCGACGAAAGCGTCGATTTCTACGTCGGCCACACGCTCGAAAGCACGCTGCGCATCCTGTCCGAACAGATTCGCCGCGCGCTGCCGTTCCTGCCCGAACATGCCGATACGCCGTTCGCCGAGCTCGACGAACGCGCGTTCGAGATCGCGCGCGAATTCGGCCGGCAGTTGCCGGCGGTCCGCGCGCTGCTCGTCAGCGATATCCAGGCCGCCTATGCGGGCGATCCGGCCGCGCAGCACATCACCGAGATCCTGCTGTGCTACCCCGGCGTGCTGGCGATGATGCACCACCGGCTCGCGCACGCGCTGCACCAGCTTGGCGTACCGCTGCTTGCGCGCTTCATCAATGAAATCGCCCACTCGGCCACCGGCATCGACATCCACCCGGGTGCGCAGATCGGCCCGAGCTTCTTCATCGACCACGGCACGGGTGTCGTGATCGGCGAGACGGCGATCATCGGCGAGCGCGTGCGCGTGTACCAGGCCGTCACGCTCGGCGCGAAAAGCTTCCCGGCCGATGGCGACGGTGCGCTGGTCAAGGGCAACGCACGGCACCCGATCGTCGAGGACGACGTGGTGATCTACGCGGGCGCGACGATTCTCGGCCGCGTGACGATCGGGCGCGGTTCGGTGATCGGCGGCAATGTGTGGCTCACGCACAGCGTGCCGCCCGGCACGAGCGTCGCGCAGGGCAAGGTTCGCGAAGGCGGGAGCACCGAGAAGCCGTAACGCGGCGCCGGGCGCCGGGCGCCCGCCGCCGCGCGCGTCGGTCAGTGCTTGCTGTCGGGCGCGCGGTGCTTGTACAGCACGTCCTGGTCGACGCGGATCAGGTTCTGCCCCGCATCGACGACGAAATCCACGCCGTTGTACGCGTTGCCCGTCAGCATCAGGATCGCGCTCGCGACGTCGTCGGGGCCCGCGATGCGCGCGAGCGGCGTCGATGCGCGGCTCGCGTGTTCGAAGTCGGCCGGCGTCTGGTCGTCGCTCGGCAGCATCAGCCCCGGGAACACCGCGTTCACGCGCAGCACCGGCGCGGACGACAGCGCGAGCATCTGCGTGAGGTTGCCGAGCGCGGCCTTCGCGACCGTATAGCTGAAATGGTCGCGGTGAAAGTTTTCCTTGATCTTCTGGTCGACCACGTTCACGACGACACCCTGCGTGCCGGCCGCGCGGGCCCGTTCGTAGAACGCGCGCGTGAGCAGGATCGGCGCGCGGCAGTTGACGGCCCACGCCTGGTCGAACGCCGCGAGGTCGAAGCTCGGGAAATGATCCTGCCAGAATACCGACGCGTTGTTGACGAGCACGTCGAGGCGCCCGAAGCGCGCATACACCTGGTCGATCAGCGCGGTGATCTGTTCGGCATCCGACAGGTCGGCCCGCAACGCAACCGAATCGTGCCCACGTTCGGCGATCGCGCGGGCCGCGGCCTGCGCCGCATCGGCCGAACGGTCGTAGTGCACCGCGGTGCGATAGCCGTGCGCGGCGAAATACTCGGCGAACGCGCGCCCGGCCCGGCGCGCGGCGCCGGTCACGAGCACGACGGGCGCGTGCGCCGTTTGCTTCGTCGACTCCATTACGTATTCGTCAGGTTGACTGAAGAAGGATTCGCGACGATCGACAGGAATTCGCGACGCGTCGACGGATCGGTGCGGAACGTGCCGAGCATGCGCGACGTCACCATCTCGACGCCCGGCTTGTGCACGCCGCGCGTCGAGATGCACTGGTGCGCGGCTTCGAGGATCACGCCGACGCCCTTCGGCTGCAGCACGTCGAACAGCGTGTCGGCGATCTGCACGGTCATCTTTTCCTGGATCTGCAGGCGCTTCGCGAACGCGTCGACGAGGCGCGCGAGTTTCGAGATGCCGACGACGCGATGGTTCGGCAGATACGCGACGTGCGCGCGGCCGATGATCGGCACCATGTGGTGCTCGCAGTAGCTCTCGAAGCGGATGTCCTTCAGCACGATCATTTCGTCGTAGCCGTCGACTTCGCTGAACGTGCGAGCGAGGATGTCGCGCGGCTCCAGCGCGTAACCGGCGAAGAACTGCTCGTAGGCGCGCACGACGCGCGCGGGCGTGTCGATCAGGCCTTCGCGTGCGGGATCGTCGCCGGCCCAGCGCAACAGCACGCGAACGGCGTCTTCCGCTTCTTCGCGGCTCGGACGGGATGCGGCGGGTTCGGGCCGCGCGGACTTCTTTTTAGCCATCTATCTGCTCCATCGAATGCCGCCGCCGGGGCGGCGCGGAATCCGGGCATTGTTTCATGCTTTCGCAGGTCGCGTGCGAGGCCCGGCGCTCACTTCGGCCACTCGTCCTGCTCGTCGTTGAACAGCGACGCGACGACGCCGCGCAGCCACGCGGTGCGCGGATCGTTGTGGTACTTGCGATGCCAGTGCTGCTTCAGGTCGAAGCGCGGCAGGGCGAGCGGCGGCTCGACGGGCACGATGAACGCGTGCTCGGCTGCATACGCATAGCCGATCGCATGCGGCACCGTCGCGATCAGGTCGGTGCGGCTCAGGATGAACGGCAGGCTCATGAAATGCGGCGTCTCGAGCACCGCGCGGCGCTGCATGCGCTGCTTCGCGAGATATTTCTCGAGCACCTCCTGGCTGCGCCCTTCGGCGCGCACCACCGCGTGCCCGCAGGTGAGGAACTGTTCGACCGTGAACGGCGGCGCCTGTTCGAACGGGTGGCCGCGCCGCATCAGGCAGACGAACCGGTGGGTGAACAACCGCTGCTGGAAGAAGTTGTTGCCGTCGAGATCGGGGAAGTAGCCGACGGCGAGATCGATCGACCCGGCTTCGAGGCCGCGGCCGACTTCGTCGTGCGCGAGCGAGACCGAGCGCAGGTTCGCGTGCGGCGCACGCATCGCGAACGCCTGCAGCAGCTTCGGCAGGAACACGATCTCGCCCACGTCCGACAGCGCGATCGAGAACGTATGCGTGCTCGCGGCCGGGTCGAAGTCGTGCGGTGCGACGAGGCCGCGCTCGATCTGCGCGAGCGCGTCGCGGGCGGCCGGCAGCAGCGCGAGCGCGCGCGGCGTCGGTTCCATCCCGCGCGACGTGCGCACGAACAGCGGATCGCCGAAGTACTCGCGCAGCCGGCCGAGCGCCGTGCTCACGCGCGGCTGGCTTACGCCGAGCAGGTCGCCGGCACGGCTCACGTTGCGCGTGTCGTCGAGCGCGACGAGGTAGGGAATGAGGTTCAGATCGAGCGTTTCCATCGCCAGGCCAGTATCTTGAAAACGTATACAACATATCTCCTGAATCGCGTTGCCGCATAGTCGGGAAAGCGCTCAAATGTGTTCGACGATTCGAATTAATGTTCAGGAGACGAACAATGCGCACCCAGGTCGCCATCATCGGCGCCGGCCCGTCCGGCCTTTTGCTTTCCCATCTGCTGCGCCTGCAAGGCGTCGATTCCATCCTCGTCGAAGCGCGTTCGCGCGAATACTGCGAGAACCGCATCCGCGCCGGCGTGCTGGAGCAGGGCACGGTCGATACGCTGAACGACGCCGGCCTCGGCGACCGGATGCGCCGCGAGGGGCTCGAGCATCACGGCATCGAGCTGCTGTTCTCCGGGCAGCGCCATCGCATCGACCTGTCCGAATTGACCGGCGGGCGCGCGATCACCGTCTACAGCCAGCATGAAGTCGTGCGCGACCTGATCGCGGCGGGCGTCGAGCATGGCCACCAGATGCATTTCGAAGTCAGCGACGTCGCGCTGCACGACGTCGAAGGCGAACACCCGTTCGTCACGTTCAAGCATGCCGACGGCCGCGAAGACCGCATCGACTGCGACTACATCGCCGGCTGCGACGGCTTCCACGGCATCGCGCGCCAGACGATCCCGGCCGAGCGGCTGAACACGTTCGAGCGCGTGTATCCGTTCGCGTGGCTCGGCATCCTCGCCGACGCGGCGCCGTCGCTCGACGAGCTCGTCTACGCGCATCACGACAACGGTTTCGCCCTCTTCTCGATGCGCTCGCCGACGGTCACGCGCCTGTACCTGCAGTGCAAGCCCGACGAGGACCTCACCGAATGGTCCGATGCGCGGATCTGGGACGAACTGCACACGCGCTTCTCGAACGACACGGGCTGGACGCCGACCGAGGGCCGGATCACGCAGAAAAGCGTGACGCCGATGCGCAGCTTCGTGTCGGAGACGATGCAGCACGGGCGCCTCTTCCTCGCCGGCGACGCCGCGCACATCGTGCCGCCGACCGGCGCGAAGGGGATGAACCTCGCGGTGGCCGACGTCCGCGCGCTGTCCCGCGCGCTCGGCGCGCGCTACCGCAACGGCGACGCGACGCTGCTCGACACGTATTCGGCGACCTGCCTCGAGCGCGTATGGCGGGCCGAGCACTTCTCGTACTTCATGACGAACATGCTGCACTCGTCGCCGGAGGATTCGCCGTTCGTCAATCGCCTGAAGTTTGCCGAGCTGAAATACGTGACGCGCTCGCGGGCCGCCGCGCAGTCGCTCGCCGAAAACTACGTCGGGCTGCCGTTCGACGACGCGACGGCCCCCGAGGGAACCCGCCTTGACAACGCGCTGTGCGCGACTCTATGATCGGCCCATCGTTCGCTAATCGAATCTAGGTTCGATTAGCGAACAAATGCCGGGATCGAGATCGGCCCCGGCGCGACACGCGGCACGCGCGTGTCCCCTCGACAGGCCGCGCATCGAGCCGCGGGTTCGTATCAGGAAGAGACATGGTCAACAAGATTTTCGAATCGCTTCAGTCGGCGGTGGCCGACATTCACGACGGCGCGACAATCATGATCGGCGGCTTCGGCACGGCCGGCATGCCGTCCGAGCTGATCGACGCGCTGATCGAACAGGGCGCGCGCGACCTGACGATCGTCAACAACAACGCGGGCAACGGTGAGACGGGCCTCGCGGCGCTGCTGAAGGCGAAGCAGGTGCGCAAGATCATCTGCTCGTTCCCGCGCCAGAGCGATTCGCAGGTGTTCGACGGGTTGTACCGCGCCGGCGAGATCGAGCTGGAACTCGTGCCGCAGGGCAACCTCGCGGAGCGTATCCGCGCGGCGGGCGCCGGCATCGGCGGCTTCTTCACGCCGACGGGTTACGGCACCAAGCTCGCGGAAGGCAAGGAAACGCGCGTGATCGACGGCAAGCCGTATGTGTTCGAGACGCCGATCCACGCCGATTTCGCGCTCGTGAAGGCGTACAAGGGCGATCGCTGGGGCAATCTCGTATATCGCAAGACCGCGCGCAACTTCGGGCCGATCATGGCCAGCGCCGCGAAGGTCGCGATCGTGCAGGTGTCGGAAGTCGTGCCGCTCGGCGCGCTGAACCCGGAACACATCGTGACGCCGGGCATTTTCGTCCAGCGCGTCGTCGAGGTGCCGCAGGCCGCGCATGCGGCCGAGCTGGCTGCCGAACATGCTGCATCGCAAGCCGCTTGAGGGAGATATTCAGATGAAACGACTGACCCGCGATGAAATGGCCAAGCGCGTCGCCCAGGACATCCCCGAAGGCGCGTACGTGAACCTCGGCATCGGCGTGCCGACGCTGGTGGCGAACCACCTCGACCCGAGCAAGGAGATCTTCCTGCACAGCGAGAACGGCCTGCTCGGCATGGGCCCCGCGCCCGCGCCCGGCGAGGAAGACGACGAACTGATCAACGCCGGCAAGCAGCACGTGACGCTGCTCACCGGCGGCGCGTATTTCCACCATTCGGATTCGTTCGCGATGATGCGCGGCGGCCACCTCGATTACTGCGTGCTCGGCGCGTTCCAGGTATCGGCGAACGGTGACCTCGCGAACTGGCATACGGGCGCACCCGATGCGATTCCGGCGGTCGGCGGCGCGATGGACCTCGCGATCGGCGCGAAGCAGGTGTTCGTGATGATGGAGCACCTGACGAAGCAGGGCGAAAGCAAGATCGTCGCGCAGTGCTCGTATCCGGTCACCGGCGTGCAATGCGTGAGCCGTATCTATACGGATCTCGCCGTGCTCGACGTGACGGCCGACGGGCTGGCCGTGAGCGAGATCTTCACCGACCTGTCGTTCGACGAACTGCAGAAGCTGACCGGCGTGCCGCTGATCGACGCGACGCAAAAGGCGGCTGCCTGAACCACCGACGTGCCGGCGCGTGCGTTTGCGCGCATGCCGGCGCGCTTGGGTGGACAATAGGCGCACGCCGTTTCCCCAATCTGATGCCATGCTCGAAGACAGCGCCCGCCTGACCTCCCTCATCTGCGGCACCGAGCCGCTCAACCGGATCTGGTCGCCCCGCGCGACGATCCAGCGGATGCTCGACGTCGAGGCCGCGCTCGCGCGTGCGCTCGCCGCGCAGCAGGTGATTCCCGCCGCCGCGGTCGCGCCGATCGAACGCGCGTGCGACGCAAGCCGGCTCGACGCCGACGCGCTCGCGCACGGCGCGGCGCTCGGCGGCAATCTCGCGATTCCGCTCGTCAAGCAGCTCACCGCGCAAGTGAAGGCCGACGACCCCGAGGCCGCGAAGTTCGTGCACTGGGGCGCGACGAGCCAGGACATCATCGATACCGCGACCGTTCTTCAGCTGCGCGACACGCTCGACGTGCTCGAGCCGATGCTCGACGAAACGTGTGCGTCGCTCGCGGCGCTCGCGCGCACGCATCGCGCGACGCCGATGATCGGCCGCACGTGGCTGCAGCAGGCGCTGCCGATCACGCTCGGCCTGAAATTCGCGCAATGGCTCGACGCGCTGCTGCGCCATCGCGCGCGTTTCGCCGAATTGCGCGAACGCGCGCTCGTGCTGCAGTTCGGCGGCGCGGCCGGCACGCTCGCGAGCCTGCGCGAGCACGCGGCCGGCGTCACGGCCGCGCTGGCGGCGGACCTGAAGCTCGCCGCACCGGCCGTGCCGTGGCACACGCAGCGCGACCGCATCGCGGAAGCCGCGTCCTGCTTCGGGATGCTGACGGGTACGCTCGGCAAGATCGCGCGCGACGTGTCGCTGCAGATGCAGACCGAAGTCGGCGAGCTTGGCGAACCGGCCGCCGCCGGCAAGGGCGGCTCGTCGACGATGCCGCACAAGCGCAACCCGGTCGGTTGCGCGGCGGTGCTCACCGCCGCGGTGCGCGCACCGAACCTCGTCGCGACGGTGTTCGCGGGCATGGTTCAGGAACATGAACGTGCGCTCGGCGGCTGGCAGGCCGAATGGGACGCGCTGCCCGATCTCGCGCGCCTGACCGGCGGCGCGCTTGCGCAGATCGCGCAGATCGTCGCGGGCCTCGACGTGAACACCGAACGCCTTGCCGCGAATCTCGAACTGACACGCGGGCTGATTCTCGGCGAAGCGGTGATGCTCGCGCTCGGCGACAAGATCGGCCGGCTCGACGCGCATCACGTCGTCGAGCATGCGTCGAAGGAAGCCGTGCGCACGGGCTCGACGCTGTTCGATGTGCTCGCCGCCGATGCGACCGTGTCGGCGCACCTGTCGCGCGACGCGCTCGCGCGGCTGCTCGATCCCGCACATTACGTCGGCGAGGCGCAGGCCTATGTCGACGCCGTGCTCGCGCTGCACGCGGGCGCGAAATAACCAGGAGAACCTTGAGATGCCTTTCGCCACTGTCAACGGCGTGAAACTGCATTACCGGATCGACCGTGCCGCGCGCGCCGACGCGCCGTGGCTCGTCTTCTCGAATTCGCTCGGCGCCGACCTGCAGATGTGGGCACCGCAGATCCGTCCGCTCACGCAGCACTTCAACATCCTGCGCTACGACACGCGCGGCCACGGCCACTCCGAAGCACCGGCCGGCTCGTACACGATCGAGCAGCTCGCCGGCGACGTGATCGGCCTGCTCGACCACGTCGGCATCGATCGCGCGCATTTCTGCGGGATCTCGATGGGCGGGCTGACGGGCGCGGCGCTGGCCGCGCGCTTCCCGTCGCGCATCGTGCGTGCGGTACTGTCGAACACCGCGGCAAAGATCGGTTCGCCGGAAGTGTGGGCGCCGCGCGCGCAGAAGGCACGCGCCGAAGGGATGGCCGCGCTCGCCGACGCCGTGCTGCCGCGCTGGTTCACCGACGCCTTCGTCGAGCGTGAGCCGCGCCTGTTCGATGCGATCCGCGACACCTTCGTGCATACCGACAAGGACGGTTATGCGGCGAACTGCGACGCGCTGAATGCCGCCGACCTGCGCGAAGAGGTGAAAGGCATCGCGCTGCCGGTGCTCGTCGTGACCGGCGCGAAAGACATGTCGACGCCACCCGACCAGGGACGCGCGCTCGCCGCCGCGGTTCCGGGTGCGCAGCACGTCGAATTCGACGCCGCGCATATTTCGAACATCGAGTGCACCGACGGCTTCAACCGCGCGCTGCTCGATTTCCTGACCGCGTGAGGTACCGGCGATGAACGACCAGGAACGTTACGAAGCAGGGATGACGGTGCGTCGCGCGGTGCTCGGCGACGCGCACGTCGATCGTTCGATCGAGAACCGCACCGAGGTGACCGACGAATTCCAGAACCTGATCACGCGTTATGCATGGGGTGAGATCTGGACGCGCGACGGCCTGCCGCGCCACACGCGCAGCCTGCTGACCATCGCGATGATGGTGGCGCTCAATCGCGGCGAGGAGCTTGCGCTCCATCTGCGCGCCGCGCGCAACAACGGCGTGACCCGCGACGAGATCAAGGAAGTGCTGCTGCAGACCGCGATTTATTGCGGCGTGCCGGCCGCGAATTCCGCGTTCCATCTCGCGGACAAGATCTTCAAGGAACAGGACGCGGCCGCGTAAGACGGTCGGTCAGGCGCGGCCGGCTGAGGGCGGCCGCAACCCATCGCATGGCCCGCTGTCGCAAGCGGGCCGTCGACGACGGGATCGATGAACGCGCCGGCAGAGCATCGGCGCACGGCACACCGGATGATTGGTGGACGAACAAAGGAAGGGCGCGGCTGCCATGCCGTATTGCTCATACATTATTAGCGTTGCTGGGGACCGGAGTAAGCGCTGACGCGCCAACGCCGGTCGACCACGACGCATGGGATCCAGGTAGACGCCAAGGCGCGAACCTGGATCGACACAGGAGACTAGCGATGAATCGCGCACCCGTGGTCGATGTCCAGACCTTCATCAACGAGCAGCCGTTCGGCGGCTTTCAATGGCTCGTGTTCCTCATGTGTTTCGTGATCGTGCTGCTCGACGGCTTCGATACGGCCGCGATCGGCTTCATCGCGCCGTCGCTGCTCGGTGAATGGAACCTCACCAAGCCCGATCTTGCACCGGTACTCAGCGCCGCGCTGTTCGGCCTCGCGTGCGGCGCGCTCGTGTCGGGCCCGCTGTCCGACCGGCTCGGCCGCCGTTCGCTGCTGCTCGGCTCGGTATTCCTGTTCGGCGTCGCATGCCTGATGTCCGCTTTCTCGAATACGATCGGGCACCTGACGATCCTGCGTTTCATCACCGGCGTCGGGCTGGGCGCGGCGATGCCGAACGCGGTCACGATGATGGGCGAGTTCTGCCCGGACAAGCGCCGCGCGACCGTGATCAACCTGATGTTCTGCGGTTTCCCGCTCGGCGCCGCGTTCGGCGGTTTCCTCGCCGCGTGGATGATTCCGCATTTCGGCTGGCGCAGCGTGCTGATCCTCGGCGGCGTGACGCCGCTGCTGCTCGGCGTGCTGTTGCTGCTGAAGATGCCGGAATCGGTGCGCTTCATGGTCGCGAGCGGCCAGCATGTCGACAAGGTCCGCGCCACGCTCGCGCGGATCTCGCGCGACGCGCTGAACGCCGGTTCGTTCGCGATGACCGAAGCCGCGCCGCAGACCGGCAGCAAGGGCCTCGGCGTCGTGCTGTCGCGCTCGTACATCGTCGGCTCGGTGATGCTGTGGCTCGCGTACTTCATGGGGCTCGTGATCTTCTACGCGTCGATCAACTGGATGCCGATCCTGCTGAAGGATGCCGGGCTGACGCCGAAGAGCGCGACGCTGATCTCCGCGCTGTTCCCGCTCGGCGGTGTGGGTGCCGTGCTGTGCGGTGTGCTGATGGACCGCTTCAACGCGAACCGCGTGATCGCCGTGTGCTACGCGCTGACGGCCGTCAGCGTGTATGCGATCGGGCAGGCGGCCGGCAACGTCGGGCTGCTCGTGCTGGTCGTGTTCGTGGCCGGCGTGCTGATGAACACCGCGCAATCGTCGATGCCGGCGCTCGCCGCCGCGTTCTATCCGACCGAGGGGCGCGGCACGGGTGTCGCGTGGATGCTCGGCGTCGGCCGCTTCGGCGGGATTGCGGGATCGTTCCTCGTCGCCGAGCTGACGCGCCGGCATTTTTCGTTCGCGGGCGTGTTCGCGACGATCGCCGTCGCGGGCTTGCTCGCGTGTGTCGCGCTGCTGATCAAGCAGATGGCGCGGCCGCATGGCGTGACGCAGCCGGCAGGCAAGATCGAATCGCTCGGGCATTGAGCGAAGTGCGGGCCGGTGCGATGCGCTGGCCCGCCGATACGGCGGCCGTCGGGCCGCCGGTTATTCTTCCGCGTCGTGTTCCTTCACGAAATTGCGCAGATACGCGCGCAGCGCAGCCTCCCGGCTGCGATGATCGGAGAGGTTCGCGGCGCCCATGTCTTCCTCTTCGCCGAACATCGTCGGCGGCGCGCAATAGATGCCGATCTCGATGTCTTCGCGCAACACACGAATCTCGTGCGTGAGCGGGCGATACTCGGCGATCCAGTGCATCCCCTCGATGTGTTCACCCGCCCTCAGCAGTGGCTTCATCGGCACTCTCCCGGCAGCAGCGGCGCAACCGGCGAAGCGGTTGCGCGCGCCCGTACCAAAAGGGTACGCCTGCCTGGCACGAATCTCAACGGGCACGCTGTGAGCGCTCACTGCGGCAGCAGGTGCGCGATCAGCGGGTAGAGCGACAGGATCAGCAGCACGGCCATCGTCACGTTGAAGAGGCGCAGCGCGCGGGGATTCGACAGGAAGCGGCGCAGGCCGAGCCCGAACGCGGCCCACAGGCTGATGCACGGAAAGCCGATCAGAATGAATACGACGGCCATCCACGCGGCGTTCATCCCGTAGTCGCCGGACAGGCGGACCGTCGTCGCGGCGGTCAGCACCATCATCCATGCCTTCGGATTGATCCACTGGAAAGCGGCGGCTTCGATGAACGTCATCGGCCGCGGCTTGCCGCCGTGTGCCTTCACTTCGCCCGACGTGCCGATGCGCCACGCGAGGTACAGCAGGTACGCGACGCTCGCGACTTCGAGGATCGTATAGAGCAGCGGCAGGCGCTTGAATGCTTCGCCGAGGCCGAAGCCGACACAGAGCATCAGGATCGCGACGCCGGTGCTGATGCCGAACAGGTGCGGCATGGTGCGGCGGAAACCGAAATTGACGCCGGATGCGAGCAGCATCGTGTTGTTCGGGCCGGGCGTGATCGACGTGACGAGCGCAAACAGCATGCCGGCGGGCAGCGCGCTCAGGGTGAGGAATTCCATCGCGGATTCTCCATTCTGTTCTGGACTGGGATGGAGGTCAGTTTAGCGACGGTTTTCTGTACAGTACCGGTACAGTTTGATTGACGATTGCCGGTACGGGGGGAGGGTGTTGCTGTGGGGTGGACCTGTCAGGAATTTCGTGTGCTGAGGTCGGTTAAAAATCTCAGCTGATTGCGGCAGTGAATCGCTCGCCGAACAGAATGGCGAACTGATTGACTGCTTGCCGCCAAGTGATAGGCGGCATCTTCCAATCCTTTTCGATGTTGCGCAAGGCGAGAAGCAGCAGTTTGCTGGCAGCTTCGTCACTCGGGAAGTGGCCGCGATTCTTCACGATCTTGCGCAACTGTATGTGCATGCTCTCGATGGCATTTGTCGTATATACGATTCGACGGACCTCGGGCGGATAGGCGAAGAAGGGAATCACCTGCTCCCATTGGCGCTGCCACATGGCCGCGACGGTAGGGAATTTGCGACCCCACTCGCTCTGTGCAAAGGTATCGAGCGCTGCTGCTGCTGCCTCGGCCGTGGCGGCCTGGTAGATCGGCTTGATCGCGGCCGCCAGCGGCTTGCGGTCCTTCCAGCTCGCCAGATTCAGCGAATTGCGGATCAGATGCACGATGCAGGTCTGGATTTGCGCGGCCGGGTAGACCGCCTCGATCGCTTCGGGGAAGCCGCGCAAGCCGTCGACCACCGCGATCAGGATGTCGTGCAAGCCGCGATTCTTCAGCTCGTTGAAGACCTTCAGCCAGAACTTGGCGCCTTCGGTTTGCTCGATCCACAGACCCAGCACTTCCTTGCGGCCGTCGGCGCGAATACCCAGTGCCAGATAGACCGCCTTGTTCTTGACCGTGCCTTCGTCGCGAATCTTTAGCCGCAGCGCGTCGAAGTACACGATCGGATACATGGCCTCGAGCGGGCGTTGCTGCCACTGCTCGACGTCGGCCAGCACCTCGTCGGTGACCGTCGAAATCAGATCGGGCGATACCTGCAGTCCGTACAGTTCCAGCAGATGGCCCTGAATCTCGCGAACGCTCATGCCGCGCGCATACATGCTGATGACATGATCGTCGAAGCCGGGCATCGGAGCCGACAGCATATGACCACGGCACATGAACGTACCAAGGCAGTTGTCGAGACGCGCAATTATTTGCAGATACTCGCTTCGGACATCAACTGCGCGAAAAAGTGCGACCTCGGAGCGGAGGCAGTGCGGCTCCTTCGACACTGTCCACTGGACGTTGACCTTGATGTGTCAGCAGCGGCGCTTCCCAACGTCTGGTCCCCTGCTGCGCGCCATGGTCGCCGCGTGGAAGATGGACATCGTGAAAATCTGCCTGCCGCACTTCAACATCCTACGCGACGCTCATCCAAGGAGAGATTGCTCGGCATGCCCGATGTCGGTAACGATGGCGATTTCAATTGCCGAGACTTGAAACAGGTTACTGTCAGCCCGGCGAGGCAAGCTAACGAGGCGCACAAAATGCATTCAGACAACCAAGTTAACCTAGAAGTCGCCCTTCGAAGAATTCGTGAGCTGGCACTCGCCGATGGGGATTTAGGCTACGCGTACTGGTACGAAGTAGGACGGCTTCTGCAGCAAGCAGGGAACATGCAATCCCAAATAGACACGCTCAACAAGGAGTTGGAATGCTGTCGCACGCGGCTCGCCAAGACTGAACTCGTGCGCAATCGGCGGACGTAAACCCTGATATTTCTGCTTGTCTGTGGTTATTCACACAGGCGCACGCCCAGTCAAGGTCCATCTGCTATGGTGCGCGCAATCATCCCGAAGGCGGCGCACTCAGCCGCCGAGATTGAATCAGTTCTCGGCATCCTGTTTCGCGCCATCGAGAACCTGGCTCCAACGGTCGTCGCCGTCGCAAACAGAATTGGGGGCGGATTCTTGATGAGTGCCGCCGCACCGTCAAGTCCGCCCTGCGCCCCAGGCATTTCGCACTGAAGCGTGATTGAGCGGCCGCATCTATATCGGGCGCGACTCCTGTTGACCTGTCGGGGGCTTGTCTCGTATATTTGTCGCCGAGACCAGACACTCGGAAGCGTCCGACGCTGACCCCAGTCGGAATGTTCGGTCTCTTTTGGGTGGCGCGGAAGGTAGTTGGGAGTTCCGCCGCCGTGCGTCCCATTCGGCCCTACGGGCAACGCAACAGCTACGAGAAACTCGAGTCAGTAGAAAAACTGGCACGAATTCCTCCGGTTCCCACGCGAAAGCGTCGGAGCTTAACTGTTGACGTCCGTTTGAGGTCGCTATGATGTACTTCAAGAATTCAAGAGTTCCCATTCGAGCAGCCGAGCGCTGCGACGAACTCCTGTTCAAGCATTTCCCGGGCGCCGCTGCGCAAATCGCATCGAAAGACCTGACCGCCTTTGTCCTGTGCGCGTTCGATTCGTGGCGCGAGATGAAAACGTCGTGGGCAAACGCTGAATCCCCATCACCACTTGACGAAGACGACGAGCAATGCTTCGTCAGTCGTCGCATAGAGCAAAACGCTCGCGCGCTGCAGTTCCTCACTGCGCGAAATATCTCGTCGAACACGGAGCTCGTGGCTCAGTTCGTTCGCGAGTGGCAGCCTTCGGCGCGCTATCCCGAGCTGGACGTCGAAAACTACTTCGCGGCTCAAAAGCGCGGCAGCACGGGCAGTGAGCGGTATTGCGACTATATGATGGCCTTCTGCCGCACGACCCTCACTCTTCCGACCGAGGCGGAGGTGCGCCTCATAATCGAAAATGTGCATTGGGCCGCGCCCGCATGGGCCGAGCGAATTCGCATGCGAGCCGGCGACCTTGCGTGCGACATCATTGCAAAGCTCAAAGAAGACGAAAAAGCGGAGGTTGGCTTTCGCATTCTTCGCGCAGTCTCACTCTTTAATCCCTACGCAAAGGCCCGGCTTGCCCGGTTCCTCACAGTTGGCTGGAACCGCAAAAATCGCCAGCAAGCGCGGAACCTGGTCGTGCAGGCAAGCGAAGAGGATTTTGATGCGGACCCCTGCGCGAGTTTAATTTACGCGGAACTGGCAGACGCAGCGGCCAGCCTCGCCGACTCCGAAGCTACGCCCAAAGAAATCAGCGCGGTCATTCGCATCCTGGAACGCGCCGCCGACCACGGTCACTGGAAGGCGGCCCTCTACCTGTTCCACTATTATTCCGACCCGTCGGAAGTGCGCGATGGCGACGACCCCGAGGGGTTCTATTCCCACAAGGTCGCACCCGACAAAGAAAAAGCGCTGTACTACCGCCGCATCGCCGAAGCGTATCCGTACGCAGAGCTCGAGCTCCGTGCGGCTATGGCCGACGCGACGCTCGCCGATGAAAAGGTACGCATGCAAGCGGCCGCGTCACGTGACGGCGACGCCTGCAAGGAGGGCACGTAGCCATGAACCAGCAATCCAACGCAGCGAAATCGCTGGTCGACGTCGGCTTCCAGGCCGGCCTCGACGCGGCTGAAGCACCTGGCACATGTGAAATGTCGCGCTACAAGGAAGACTATGTGCTCGGGTTGTCTCGGGCCGTTGTATCTCGGAATCGTTGCAACGCTCGAGCCGTATTGCCGGTGCGGCTGTTGCCGGCCAACTTGGCGCGCGCTACGCCCTTCCGCTGGACCGTGTGCTTGTCGAGCTTGAGTTCTCTCGGGAACTGGTGGATGAGGTACGTCGCGCCTATGAAGAAGGCATTCGCAGCGCCGCCAGCGCTCGCAATTCCGACTAGCCGTTGCATGGGCGGGGCCGACTGAGTGCCGCCCTAAACGCTTTCTATATAGCTAATTTGTCGGACAGCCTGAGGGCTGTTCGACGATACGAGCTATGCACCCCAAGAATCCGTCTGATGGAGCAGAAAATGGCACATATGCCTGACGATGTAAAACTCCCCGCGTCGCAAGTGGGAACTGGCGACATGCAGAATATCGGCCTCACGCCTAGTGAATTTGCCAAGAGCTTCCAGTATCGCGAACGCGTGAACGACATCTGCAACATGCACCAAACCAACTGGCTGGCGACGGAGAACGAGCTTTCGCAAGAAGCCCAGCAAGCCGTGGCAGTCCTCGCTAAAGACAGCGGTCAGCCCGAGTCAAAGGTCATCGCTGACGTCTACGAGGCGGCGCCGGGGGTTGACGCTGCGAACATCGCCGATGACGAGGACCGCTACGGCAACCTCGACGAATATGGTGAGCCGCTGCCGCCGCTCGGCGACCGGAACAATGGCAGCGGCGACGACGATGATTGGGATGATAGCCACGTATCGTAAGTGGCACGTCGCACACACCGCCATCGATGTCTCGACGGATGCGTCCAACAATCTCCATCGTATCCCTAGTCGAAATGACAACAGCGCAGTTCCATCTGTGCGGTTTCGACGAAGGAGCGTTCCCGCTAGAATTATTCCCTGATTGAGCGGCATACATTCTCGGGCGCCGTCGAATCACTGACCGAGTCTTTGTACCGTTCGGTCCACCCCTCGTGATGCCCGTCATGTTTCGCTCCAGCTTGGGACAGCTGGAGCTTTTTTCATTTCACACATCGGCAAGTTGCGGGCGTATCGAAGTAGAGAGAACCATCTTCCCGGCTATCCATCCGGCAGCCGGCCTGCCGCGTCCTCTCGACTGAGCCAAATTCCGGCCGACACCATCGGCCTTCCTTCGTCAGGCTCTAAATCCGCCTCCCGCTACGCACCTATTCCGCTGCTACACCTGTTATTTTTGGCCGCGGAATTGTAGTATCTAGCGGGCAAATGCTACTGCCAAGAAACGCAAGCGGCCGAGCGAATGTTTCTTATCCTGAGCAGTTTCAATCCCAGATGGCAGGCAACGTTAGTGCTGATTTCGTGGCAACACGCGGAAGCACCGAACAACAAAGCCACAAACGCACCGCAGACGGTTTTCTTTACCGAGAGGCTGCATGACTAGCGTTCACTCAGAATACCACCGCTTTCTCGCTTACCTGGCTCAGCAACAGGTGCACGATGACGTCCGCCGCCTCGCCAATGTTGTCTTTGCCCATCTGCAACCACTCGCAGAGGTCGGCGCCGCGCGCCGCGGGCGTTCTACTCGCCTGGCGCCGCTGGCCGTGGCGCATCTAGCGCAAGCACAGGCTGCGTTCGAGGCAGACGTGCGTGCGCCAGAGGCGGCACCGGCGCTCGGGCGCCTACAGCAGCTAGAGGTTGGGCCCTTTCGAGGCTTCATGCAGCAGGAAACGTTCGACCTCAGCCGCGACATCACCCTGGTCTACGGCGCCAACGGCACCGGTAAGAGCAGTTTCTTTGAAGCTCTGGAAGTGGCAATGCTCGGTTCCATCAGCGAAGCGCGAGTCAAGCGCGTGGACCAGAGAATCTATTGCAACAATGCCCGCCTTCGCCGCCACGCCGCACCAGTTCTTTCGGCGAGAAACGGGGACCAAATCCAGGTCGTGAACCCAGACGAGTCCGAGTATCGCTTCTGCTTCATCGAAAAGAACCGACTCGACGACTTCGCTCGCATCGCGGCGCGAACGCCAGGCGACCAGCGACAGCTCATCGCGACGCTGTTCGGCGTGGATGAGTTCAGCGACTTCGTGCGCGGCTTCAACCCGTCGCTTGACCAGGATTTGATGCTTCAGGGCCCACAGGCGGCACAGCTCGCACAACGTCGACAGCAGTTGGCTAACTCCGAGCAGACGATTGCAGCCTACCCGCAAAAAATCGCAATGCTGGAGAATCTTGAGCGGGAGCAGGCTCAGCGTATGTTGCCAAACACGGCATATCAGGCCTGCGTGGACTGGCTGCTTGGCACCCCGCAACAACAGGGGCGTCTGGCCTACGTACAAGGCCAGCTCGACGCCGTCCCCCCAGCAATCCACGGGGTGACAAAAGCGAACCTGGAAGCGCTACTGACCAACGCCTATCGAATACATGCACTCTGGCAGGAGACATCCAAACAGCTCGCGGCGCGCGCAAACGAAGTGTCGTACGCCAAGCTCTACGAGGCGGTACTTGCACTTGCGGACGGGGCAGCAGCTTGTCCGGCATGTGGGACAGGGCTTGCCGCTGTCACCCAAAACCCGTTTGCAAGAGCTCGCGCGGGACTGGAACAGCTTGCGCAGTTGGCTGTCCTTCAGCAGCGCGACGCGACTCTTCGGACAGAGTTGAGCGACGCCATGCGAGCGCTGTGGAACGAAATGCGCCGGACAGTCACGGTCGCTGCAAACGTGTGCGCTGCAGACCTTCAGGCCGTAGCCCTTCCGCAGCTTCCCGCCGGGCATGAAGGCGAATGGCTAGGCGTGTGGGTCGATGGTGAAAGGCGCCCGTGGAACGCCCTGCTGCAGATAGTCGAAATCATCGAACGCCTCGACGCTCAAGCCAGTGAAGTGCATGCGCAGCGCGGCGCGTTAGCGCAAGAGCGCGACAGATTGAACCAGCATAACCTCGAGGTCGAACGTCTACGAACGTTGCGTGCGACGGCAGACCAGGAACTGGCCACAGCGCGCCAAACTGTAGCCCAATTCGCCGTTGTTAATCGGGAACTCATCGAGGCGGTCGCTGCAGAAGTACCTGTCGTAGCGCACAATCTCCGTGTCAAAGCGGCCTATGACGGTTTCCTTCCCGAGATACAAGCCTATCTCGCCGCGCTGCCCGGGATACTGCTCCAGGGGTTGGGCGAAGAAGCCCGCGCACTATACAACGCATTCAATCGCGGTGATTCACCTGGCGACCTGCTGCATCGGCTTTGGCTGCCCGTCGCGGAGAACGGAAAAATCGAAGTAGAGTTTGCCGCCGAACCCAATGTGCGCTACGACGCATTGATTGTCTTCAGTGAAGGTCACATCAAGTGCTTGGGTTTAGCGATTCTGCTTGCAAAGAACATCGCACAGGGCTGCCCTGTCGTTATCTTCGATGACGTGGTCAATGCAATCGATGATGAGCATCGCGACGGTATTTGGCGCACCTTCTTCGAAGATGACAACCTGGTCGGCAAGCAGGTTATTCTGACCTCCCATGCCGAGGAGTTTCTGCATCGCATCCAGCAGGAACTGGGAGCACGGCGCGCCGCGGACATCAGGCGCTACAAGTTCCTGCCGCACGATGGAGAGCATGAACTTCGTGTCGACAGCGACCCGCCGGTGAAAAACTACGTTCTGTTGGCCCAGCAGGCATTGGCAGGCGACGAAAAGCGCGAGGCGCTCCGCCAGGCTCGACCAGCACTGGAGAGTTTGACCGACCGCCTCTGGAGTTGGCTGGGCCGCCGTGGAGACGGGCGAATCGACATCAAGCTTGGCGGACCACGCTCACCATGGGAACTCAACAACAAATGTGCCAAGTTGAAGTCCGCCGTGGAGCGCATCGCAGCCCAGCATGCCGGCGCACCAGAAGCCGTCGCAGCCCTAACCCACCTGCTCGGAGTTGCCTCGGGAAGTATCGAATGGGGCTACCTCAACAGTGGCGTACACGACGCGCAGCGTGACCATGAATTCGACCGCGCCACCGTTCGAACTATTGTGGAATCGGTCACGGCATTGGATACGGCCGTCGCGGGGCTCCGCAACCGCTGAATGACGATGGTGGCTAGCCTGACTTGGCTGCCTCATTGACCCGATACATAGGCCGGGTGCAACAGTACACAGGGGCAACGTTGAGCGAACGCGAAGCAAGCTCATCCACGGTTTGCTCCTTTGCCAAACGGCGAGCTTTAAATATCGACGCGGAGAGAACTCGCCGCCAAAGGGCTTGAACTTCTGCAACCTTCGGTGCCTCCATCGGATGTGCTCGCGCGGGCTCAAACCCTGTATTCACAATCTGGGCGACGCCCAACTCCATTGAAACATGAACAAGGTCGGCGTCTGCGTCCCCGCGGGCGAACAGAAGAGGCGCTAAGGTTTCGATAATTCGACGTAAGGCAACGAGCGTCGCGCCAGCCACCGCCATGCGATTGAGCGACTCGCTGACGAACAGCACAGCGCTTCTCCACTCGACAGAGGGGTTAGCCATATATTTCAGCAACGCGCGCATCGCAAAATGTTGAAAGTCCGTCGGCTGTGATAGCAGCCAAACGAAATCCATCGCATTGATTGCAATGTGCGAACGACGCTTGATAAGGCTCGTAAATACAAACTGCGCATACTCGCCGGTTGAGCACAAGCCCGCGTCGACTGCAGCAGCGACGTATACCTGTGGCCAGACACCTTTGATGCCACCAACGACATTCGCGAGCTCCCGAAGACGGCCGTCCAGCGTAAGGAAGACGGCATTCTTCTCCAGGGCAAGAAGGAGCGCATCGTATGACTCTTCGTCGATTAATTCGCGGAATTTAAGAAGGTCGGGGGGCGGGTCCTCAACTCCGTAGACGGGAACAACTTGGCAGTATTTGTCAACGCACTCGCGCAGGCGATGAAGATACGCGCGCCGCCTCTCGTGATAGGCATCGTCGAGTTCAGTCAGAACGATACGGCCATCTTTCTCTGCCATATTCGCTCTGCTCTTGTTGCCTTCTTCCTCCGAGATAAGGTTGTCGAGAACGCCTGATGCCGAGGCGGCCAGATATACAGCGGGACTGTAGGCCAGTACCTTCTCAAGACCTGCGGATTTCGGCGATGGTG